>DATFVB010000035.1 GCA_035260525.1 Thermoanaerobaculia bacterium | reverse complement strand
GCGCGATGCCGGGGCCGCAGCGGGACCTCTTTCCCGAAAGCTCGCGGCGGCGTTTCTTCGGCCAGCCGTTTCGCGTCTCTCCGCGATCCGACCGGCGCGGGCTGCGGCTCGAAGGGGAAGCCGTTGCGCCGACGGAAGGGGAGATCCCGCCGGAGGGCGTCGTCGTCGGGTCGGTCCAGGTCCCCGCCGGAGGCGGGCCGATCGTCCTCATGCCGGACGGGCCGGTCACGGGGGGCTACCCGAAGATCGCCGTCGTCGTTGCCGCCGACTTGCGCGTTCTGGGACAATTGCGGCCGGGAGACATGGTGAGTTTTCGCGAGATCTCGCGCGACGAGGCGGTGGCCGCGTTCGCCGGTCAGCGGGCGGCCCGGGAGGGCGCATGGCCGGCGTGAAGCGCGCGCCGGAGATCGACCTCAACGCCGATCTCGGGGAGGGGTTCGACGACGCCGCGATCCTCCCGTACCTCTCGTCGTGCAGCATCGCCTGCGGCGGGCACGCGGGCGACGCGGCGACGATGCGCGCGACTCTTTCGGCCGCGGCGCGCCACGGCGTGGCCTGCGGGGCGCACCCCGGCTATCCGGACCGCGCGTCCTTCGGCCGCCGCGAGCTGCCGATGACGCTCGGCGAGATCGCGGAGACGGTCGTCGAGCAGCTCGAGGCGCTGGCGCTCGTCGCCCGCGCGGCGGGAGTCGCGCTCGGCCACGTCAAGCCGCACGGCGCGCTCTACCACGTCTGCCATCGCCGGCGCGACACGGCGCGGGCCGTGGCGGAAGCGATCGCGCGGCGGCACCCGCGCCTCGCCCTCCTCGGGATGCCGGGGTCGATCCTGCTCGAGGAAGCGCGGCGCGCGGGGATCCCGTCCGTCGCCGAGGCGTTCGCCGACCGGCTCTATCTCGAGGACGGGACGCTCGCGCCGCGCGGCACCGCGGGAGCCGTCCACGCGTCCGCCGAACGCGCCGCGGCCCAGGCCCTCTCGATCGCCCGCGACCGCAGCGTCGTCTCGGCGAGCGGTGTGCCCGTGTCGGTCGAGGCGCGGACGATCTGCCTGCACGGCGACAGTCCCGGCGCGGTGGAGATCGCGCGGGCGGTTCGAACGGGGCTCGAGTCGGCCGGAATCGAGATCCGCTCCTTCGCGGCCCGGCCGCACCCGGCCTAGCATCCGATCGTCAATAATCTCCCCCATGAGCGCCGGCCGGACCATCGAGATCGTCGGAGCGGGTCCGGCCGGCCTCGCGGCCGCGATCACGCTGGCGCGGCGCGGACTGCGCCCGGTCGTCTGGGAACGCCAGGCGGAGGTCGGGGCCCGGTTCCACGGCGACTTCCAGGCGATCGAGAACTGGACGCTCGACAAGGACGCTCTCGAGGAGCTCGGGGAGATCGGGATCGATGGCTCGTTCTGCCACGCGCTCGTCCGGGAGGGCGTGTTCTTCGACGCCGCGGGCCGGGCGAGGACCGTCCGCTCCCGGCGTCCCGCGTTCTACCTCGTCCGGCGCGGGCCCGAGCCGGGAACGCTCGACCGCGCCCTCGAACGCCAGGCGCTCGAGGCCGGCGTCGAGATTCGCTATGGACGGGCGTGCCCGGAGCTGCCGGAGCCGGCGATCGTCGCGAGCGGCCCGAGGCGAAGCGACGCCGTCGACGTCGGCTACGTCTTCGAGACCGATCACGCCGACGGCGTCTGGGCGGTCTTTTCCGAGCGCATCGCGCCCGGCGGGTACGGGTATCTGCTCATCGCCGGAGGGCGCGGCACGGTCGCGTCCTGCCTGTCCGCGGACTTCCGACGCGCCAACGTCTACCTCGGCCGCACGCTCGAGTTCTTCCGCGGGGCGGTGCCGTTCCGAATGGAGGCGCCGCGCCGGTTCGGCGGAACGGGAAACGTCCACTGGCCGTCGAAGGCGCGGCTGGGCTCCCGGCTCTTCGCGGGGGAAGCCGCCGGCTTCCAGGACGCCCTCTGGGGTTTCGGCATCCGCTGCGCGATCGTGTCGGGGCATCTGGCGGCGACGGCGCTCGCCGACGGAACCCCGGAAGCCTACGACCGGCTCTGGAGACGGAGGCTCGGCGGGTTGATCGCGACGTCGCTCGCCAACCGCCGGCTGTTCCGGTGGGTCGGCGACGCGGGATACGCGCTGATGCTGCGGCGGATGGCGCGGCAGGATGGGCGGGAGTTTCTGGGTCGACTCTATGCGCCGAGCTGGTGGAAGAGGATCTTTGCGTTCGCTTTTTAGCGCGGTCGCGGCGAATGCATCGAGTGACGGGCGCGTGACCCGTCGCGTGAGCTGGCTCAGGGACGGGGAGCGCGTGGCGGCGGCGCGGCTCGTCGAACGAGCGACTCGACCGCGCCCCCGCCACCCCTTTCGCCGACGCTCACGCTCCCGCATCGCGGGCCTTTCGCCTCGGTTACTCCGGCGAAAGGTCTCCGCGATGCGAAAAGCACCAAGCCCGGCGTTTGCAAGTGAGGTCCGAACAAAGGCGGCCTCGCTCCCTCCCTTTGCAGACGCGGCGAGGCGCGAGCCCGGCGGGATGCGGGCCGGCCGGCCCGCGGGCGCGGCGTACCGGGGCGTACGTTAAGCCCGCGAGCGGTCGACACGCGCCCGCCCGGCTCGATGCATCGCCGCGCCGCTATGCGGTCGCGGCGTGCATTTCCTTTTCCGTAACGCGAATCGGCAAGATCACGCTCTGCAGCCCGGAGAACTGGAGTCGCCGCTGGATGGCGTGCGCGGTCTCGTTGTGCAGGAAGCGGTGCACGAAACGGTCGCGTTCGAACACGAGCTTCCCGAGGAAGAAGATCGTGCGGGGGAACTCCTTCTTGACCTCGAGTGCGAGCTTCTCCGCCTCGCCGACGGCCTCCGTCCCGAGCGAGCATCGCCAGTCGGCCTTCATCCCGAGCTTCCGGGCGAAATCGACGTACTGCCGGAGCGAAGTCTCCGTCGATTCCCGGAGGGCCTCGATCTCCGATTCTCCCTTGAATTTCGCGGAGTCGATGACGCCGACCGAGAGGAAGAGATAGTTCGCGTAATGGTGAGGGAAGAGGGACTGGATCGAGAGCAGTGAATGGATCCCGAGTCCGTTGAACCCGCCGACCAGGATCGCGGCGGTCGGCGCCTTTCGGTCCATGGGCTCCTTCTCGATCGCGTGCTCGTGGACCGGGACGTGCGTCAGGACGTCGTCGAGGTACTTCAGCCGGCCGCGAACGGCGGCGTAGTGCGCGTGGATCGCGAACGCCGCGACGACGAACGCGCTCGTGACGCCGACGGTCACCCACCCGCCCACGAGGAACTTCTCGTAGAGGGTGACGCAGAGGATCGAAAAGCAGAGAACGAGCCCGGTGAGATGGACCGGCAGGTTCTTCTGCCATTGCGGCAGGATCTTCCGGTCGCGGATCCAGTGACGCGACATTCCGAGCTCGGTCAGGGTGAACGTGAGGAAGACGTTGATCGCGTACATCGTCACGAGGAGATCCAGGCCGCCGCGGGCGTAGAGCAGCACGGCCCCCGAGGCGAGCCCGATCAGCAGCACCCCGTTCTTCGTGACGAGCCGGTCGGAGAGCTGCGCGAAACGGTGCGGCGCCCAGGAGTCGACCGCCATGTTCGCGAGCACCCGCGGACCGTCGAGGAAGCCGGTCTGCGCCGCGACGAAGAGGAGCATCCCCTCCGACAGGAGCGTCGCGACGACGAGCCAGGCTCCCACGGGAGCGCCTGCCAGCCTCCAGGGGGAGAACACGATCTCGGCGAGCACGCCGTTCATCGTTCTTCCCGGCGTCGGGTGCGCGTGGACGAGGAGGTAGGAGAAGAGGATGCCGCCCGCGGTGAAGGCGAGCGACAGCGCCATGTACAGCATCGTCTTCTTCGCGTTGTGGACGCGCGGCTCTCGCAGGATCTGGACGCCGTTGGAGACCGCCTCGATCCCCGTGTACGTTCCGCCCCCCATCGAATACGCCCGCAGGAGGATGAAGAGCATCGGCACGAATCCGAGCGTGCCGGCGCCCGCCCGGAAATCGGTGGCCGTGCCGTGCAGGACGGCGGGGAGCTCTCCGAGGCGCCCGAGGATCGCCGTCAGGATCAGGACGAGGTGGGTCACGCAGAACACCAGGAAGATCGGCAGCAGGAAGGTGACCGACTCCTTCACGCCCCGCAGGTTCAGGATCACGAGGCCGGCGAGGACCGCGATCGCGGTCACGAGCTTCATCGAATGGTAGTGGAGGGGAAGGAGGTTGAAGATCGCGTCGACGCCCGACACGACCGACACCGAGATCGTCAGGATGTAATCGACGATCAGGGCGCATCCGGAGACGACGCCCGCGCGCGGGCCGAGAAGCTTCGTCGCGACGAGATAGCCGCCGCCTCCGCCCGGGAACTCCTCGATCAGCTTGCTGTAGGCGAAGGAGATCACGAAGACCGTGAACGCCGTCATCGCCGCGAGGATCACCGCGAGCGAGGCGTGCGGGCCGAGCGCCTTGAACGCCTCTTCCGGTCCGTAGGCGGACGAGGAGAGCCCGTCGGCGCCGAGGCCGACCCACGCGAGGAACGCGATCAGCGAGAGGTGGTGAAAGACGCCCGGATCCGTCGCGCGGAGCGGCTTGCCCAGCACGATGTTGCGCAGCGTCGGCCGCCTCCCGCCACCTTCTTCGGGCATGGAGGGGCGATTCTCGCCGAACCGGGGGGGAGTTTCCAGCGCGTCAGCGGCCCGGGACGGCCGGGGCGGGGGCGGCCCGGATGCGCGCGACGAGCCCCGTGAACCGCGAAGAGGCGCGGAGGGAGTCGAAATCGCGATCGCTGCCGATCTCCTGCGCGTCGCGGAAGCCGAGAGCGACCGCCTTCTCCAGCTCGTCGAGCGCGCGGTCGGGGCGTCCGGCGAGCGCCTGGAGGGCGGCGAGCTCGTAACGCGGGTAGGGCGATTCCGGACGAACGTCGGCGGCGATCGACGCGCAGAAGATCGCGCGCGACCAGTTTCTCTCCGAACGGTATCCGCGGGGGAGGTAGAACACGGTCTGCACGAAGATCTCCGAGAGCAGCCGCTCGGCGCCGAGCGCGTCTTCCGACCCGGGAGCCCGCGCGGCTCGGGCCTCGAGCTCCGCGATGCCGAGCTCTTGCCGGAGCCGCGCCCCGGGCAGCGGGTCGCCGGAACGGATCTCCCCCCAGACGCGCGTGAAACGGTCCCGGAAGGCCGCGTCGGCCGCGATCCGATCCTCCTCGTCGCGTTGCGCCCGGCGTCCCTCGGGCGAGCTCCGAAGCGCGGCGAGCGCGTCCTCGAGGCGAGAGACTCCCGCCGTCGCCGGAAAGTCCGCGATCGCCCGCTCGTACTCCTTCATCGCCGGGAGCGTCCGGCCCGACGACGCGAGCGCGGACGCCCGTTCGGCGAAGCGCCGAATCAGCGCTTCCCCGCGGGCGGGGTCGGACGGAACCGCACCGCTCCTCTCCGCCTCGTACTGCATCCACTCGAGCGCCTCCTCGCACACCTCGGGAGGAGGCCAGGCGTGCTCGCCGTCGAACATCTCGAGGTGATGGGGCGCGCCGAGGCGCGCGAGCGTCGCGTCGAGCTCCCGCATCTCGTCGTAGTTGAAGTCCCGATTCCCGACCGCGCCGAACCAGACGAAGGGCGGCTGGCCTTCGACCGGCCGGTGGAAGCCGGCTCCGGCGCCGATCACCCCCGCGACGGTTCCCGGCGCGGTCGCGGCCATGAGCGTCGCGATCCGCGCGCCGCCCGAGAACCCGCCGGCGTAGACGCGCCGGCCGTCGATCGCGAATCGCGCGTGCGTGTCGCGCCAGATCGCCCGGAACGCCGTGACGTTCGGATCGAGGGCGGCGTCGCTCCGCGTGTCATTGGAGGACGCGACGATGAAGCCCTGCTGCGCCGCGGCGGGGGCGAAGAGCCGGGCGGCCATCGCGCCGCGCGCCCGGGCGTCGAAGAGGTAGAGGATCGGCCACCGCTTCTCTCCGGCCGCGGCGAAGCCGGACGGGAGGAAGAGCGCATAACTCTCGGAGGGGGAATCGGCGCAGACGACGCGCTCGACGACGACGCCCTCCGGAAACGGAGCCGGGAGCGGCGCCGGAGGAGCGCCGGGGAGCGCTGCCGCCGCGAGAAAAAAGGCCGCCGCCGCGCTCGAACGCATCGGGCGGATTCTACCTGCGCGCTCCGCCTTCGCTAAAGCTTCCTTCTTCGCTGAAGCCTCAGCATCGCCGCGCCGGCCGACGGTTGAGGGGGCGCCTTGGCCGGGATATGTTCCGCGCGTGCACCGCGGCCGAACATGACGATCGCCTCGCGCGCCCAGGCCATCGTCCGCGCGTGGGAGAAGCGGCCCTGGGCCGGACTCCTCCTCGCCGCGTGTCTCCTGTCGTACGCCAACGGCCTCACGGGGGACTTCACCTACGACGACAAGGCGATCGTTCGCGACAACCCGCGGATCCAGGAGTGGAAGAACCTTCCCCAGATCTTCACGACGCCCTACTTCGGCGGACCGCTGACGAACGGCACGTCCTATCGCCCCGTCGACCTGCTCTCCTTCGCCGCGAACTGGCTCGTCCACGGGAGATACCTGTTCGGCTACCACGCGGTGAACGTCGCCCTCCACGTCGCGAACACGTGGCTGCTCTTCTTCCTGTTCCGCCGCCGATTCGGTGAGACGACGGCGGGGATCGCGGCCCTCCTTTTCGCCGTCCTGCCGATCCACGTCGAGGCGGTGACGTCGATCGTGGGGCGGGCGGAGGTTCTCGCGGCATTCTTCCTGCTCCTCTCCTTTTTCGCGGCCGCGCGGGCACGGCGGCGGCAACGGCGGTACCCGATCGGCGCATGGATGCTGTACTTCCTCGCGATCCTGACCAAGGAGAGCGCCGTGGTCTTTCCCGGGCTCCTCTTCCTCCTCGACCTCGCCGGCGACGCCGGCCCCCTGCTCCGCCGCATCGGCGGGAGGCTCCGCCGCGACGCCCTCTTCTATTTCGGCTTCGCCGCCCCGCTCGCCGCCTCCTTCGCCGTGCGATTCGCGGTCCTCCGCGGCTTCCTCATCTCGAAGAGCGCGGGCTTTTTCGAGCTCGAGAATCCGCTCGTCTCGCTCTCACCCTGGAGCCGGATCGCCAACGCGTCGGCGGTCATGGTGCGCAACCTCGGCCGGATCGTGTTTCCCGCGCTCCTCTCCGCCGACGAGTCGGCCTGGCAGCTGCCGGTCTTTCTCCCCCGCTCGGCGATCTTCTGGGCCGCGCTCCTCGCGATCGCCGCGCTCGCGGCGGCCGGGATCGCCCTCCTTCCCCGGCGCCCGGCGGCCGGCTTCGGGATCCTTTTCTTCCTCGTCGCCGCGCTGCCGACGTCGAACTTCCTCTTCGCGACCGGGACGATCATGGCGGAGCGGCTCATGTATCTCCCCTCGGCGGGAGTCGCGCTCGCCGCCGCGGCCTTCTTCCCTTCCGACGCCGCCGCGCTCACCCGCCGGCCCGTGCGCGCCTCCGCGCTCGCGGCCGTCGTCCTCCTCCTCCTCTTCCGCGCGATCTCCCGGAACCCGGTCTGGGACAGCGATGAGACGCTCTTCCGCAATCTCATCCGGACCTCTCCGGACAGCGCGAAGGCTCACTACGACTTCGCCTACGCGGAGGCCGATCGGAAGCGCTATCGCACCGGATACGACCAGTACGCGATCGCCACGGGGATCTATCCCCGGTACTACGACGCGTGGGCCGGGCGCGGGCGGATGGCGGGAGAGATCGGCGATCTCGCCGAGGCGATCGAGGACGGGAGGCGCTCGGTCAAGATCTTCCCGACGTACGAGAACGGGTGGTTCACGATCGCGTACTCGGCCGAGCGGCGCGGCGACTTCGCCGCGGCGGACGCCGCGTATGTCGAAGGAATCCGGAACTGCCCGACGTCCTATCCGCTCGCGTACCACCGCGCGGTCTTTCTCTTCCGGCGGGGGCGGCTCGACGAGGCGATCGAAGCCTGCCGCCGCGCGATCACCCTCGAGCCGGACATGGCCTTGAATCACGAGGACCTCGGGCGGCTCTTCTTCGCGAAGGGCCGGACCGAGGATGCCGAGGAGGAATGGGACGCCGCGCTCGACCTCTTCCCGACCGACGGCCTCGCGCTGTCCGGGCTCGCCCGGATCGCGGAGGAGCAGAGCGATTTCGAGGAGGCGGCGGACCTGCGGGAAACGCTGTTCGAGGCGAGCCGGGATCGCTCCGACCTGCTGGCGCTCCTGTCGGACCTCGCGCGAGCGCCCAACGCCGCGCGAGAGGCGGCGCGGCGGTGGGACGGGTGGCGCCGCCGGCAGCCGGCGCTCTTCTCGGAGCCGGAGATCGCGTCGCGGCGTCCGGAAAGCTAGCGCGGCGATGCATCGAGCCGGACGGGCGCGTGCCGCCGGCCGCCGGCACGACGTACGCTCCCGGTACGCCTTTGTCGTCGGCCGGCGGCCCGCATCCCGTCGGGCTCGCGCCTCGCCGCGCTTTCGACTTGTCATGAACCGAGTCGTCATATCGGCCTCACACCGAGATGGAGCGCGGCGATGCATCGAGCCGGACGGGCGCGTGCCGCCGGCCGCCGGCACGACGGACGCTCCCGGTATGCCTTTGCCGCCCGCCGGCTTGATGGACGCCACCGCGGACCCTTTTTCGGCTAGACCGGCCGATCCTCACGCTCCGGCGCGCGCTCGCTCGCTGGCACCGAATCGGTCCCGGACGCGGAGTCCGGCGCGACCGGCGTCTCGCCGGTGGCGCGGAGGCGCGCGGAGAGGTGAGGGTGCGTGCGCTGGTACCGAAGGATGACGCCGCGCACGAGGAAATACGTGACGGTCGCGGCGGCCGCGGAGGCGACGACGGAGCCGACCGTGAGCGCCGCGAGGTAGTGCCAGCCGCTGCCGCGGAGCGTGTGCCAGAACTTCCGGTGCAGGATCTCCCGCCACGGGAGGTGCGGGGCGAGCGCGGGGGAAAGGCGCAGCATCTTCTTGCCGATGAACTGCTCGAACGTGATCACGGGAACGACGGTCCACGGATTGACGACGAGAGTCCCCATCACGACGTCGACCTTCGAGAGCCCCAGCAGGAAGGCGAGGCCGAGCGCGATCAGGGTGTGGAAGCCGGTCAGCGGCGTGAAGAAGCTGATCGCGACGCCGAGCGCGAAGGCCGCCGCGATCCGCTCCGGCGGGTCCTCCTTCCCCATGAGATGGAGGATGAAGCGCTGCCAGCGGCCGGCGAAGCTCGTCATGCGAGGTGGTCGTAGCCGCGCTCGGGAACGGCGCGGCGGCGCGCGCCCGCCTCGCGCACGACGCCCCGGCCGGGCTCGACGCGGCCGATCGCGGCGACCGGCGTCCCGAGGCGCCGGGCGAGCGCGACGATCCCTTCCGCGCGGCGCGCCGGCGCCGTGAAGAGGAGCTCGAAGTCGTCGCTCGCGGAGGCGAGCGTCTCGGCGGGGATCCCCGCCAGCGCGAGCCGGACCCCGGAGGAGCGCGCGAGCCGGTGGGCGTCCTTGCCGAGCCCGTCGGAGACGTCGATCATGGCGCTGGCCCAGCGCCGGCGAGCCAGCTCCCGCGCGAACGCGATCCGGGGCTCGGGATCGAGGTAAGGCTTCTCGCGCGCTTCGGGCGCCTTCCCCTTCCTCGAACGACGCCGGGCCAGCGCCTTCGCGGCCGCGCCGGGCGTTCCCGTCACGAAGATTCGGTCGCCCGGACGCGCTCCGGAGCGCAGGACCGGGCGCTCGGCCCGGCCGACCAGGCAGATCGTGACGAAGGTCGCCGGCGCACGCGAGAGGTCGCCGCCCCAGAGGAGCGCGCCGAACGGCCGCATCTTGGCGAGAACCCCGCGGGCGACCGCCAGGGCGTACGCCGCGCCGCGGCCGGGGCCGAGCCCGATCGTCAGGAGGTATCCCTCCGGGTCCGCGCCCATCGCGGCGAGGTCCGAGAGGTTCGCCGCCGCGGCGCGCCTCCCGACCGCGCGGGGGAGCTCGCGGCGCAGGAAGTCGATCCCCTCGACGAGCGTGTCGGTCGTCGCGACGTAGCGTCCGCGGGGAACGTCGAGCACGGCCGCATCGTCGCCGATTCCGACGCGCCGGACGATCCTTCCGCGCGGAAGGCGGCCGCCGCGGGGCGTCCCCCGCCGCGCCGCGGCGGCGATCTTCGCGGTGAGCGCATCCTCCCCGCGAAGCCGGGTCATACGGTGGGGCGCGGCGGCTCGGGGGGAAGCGGCGCCGGGCGTTTTCGCG
Source organism: Thermoanaerobaculia bacterium (assembly GCA_035260525.1). Classification (NCBI taxonomy): domain Bacteria; kingdom Pseudomonadati; phylum Acidobacteriota; class Thermoanaerobaculia; species Thermoanaerobaculia bacterium. The sequence continues at coordinate 6,449 of DATFVB010000035.1, read as the reverse complement.
CGGCGGCCGACTCGGCGGGAGGCGCGGAGGGCGCGGGAAGCAGAGCGGCCGCGAGCACCTCGTCCACGCTCGACACGTAGCGGATCTCGAGTCCCGCGAGCACGTGCGGGGAGATCTGCTCGACGTCGCGCCGGTTGAACTTCGGCAGCAGCACGTGCCGGATTTTCGCCCGCTTGGCCGCGAGGACCTTCTCCTTCACGCCGCCGATCGGGAGAACCTCGCCCCGCAGCGTGATCTCTCCCGTCATCGCGAGGTCCTTCGAGACGGGCCGCCCCGTGAAGGCGGAGATGATCGCGGTCGCCATCGTGATGCCTGCCGACGGGCCGTCCTTCGGGATCGCTCCTTCGGGCACGTGCACGTGGAGATCGCGGTTCTCGAAGTCCTCCGACGGGATCGACAGCTCCTGGGCGTGGGCCTTGGCGTACGTGAGCGCCGCCTGGGCCGACTCCTTCATCACGGCGCCGAGCATCCCGGTGAGGAGGATTCCCCCCTTCCCCTTGACGACGCTCGCCTCGATGAAGAGGACGTCGCCGCCGACGGGGGTCCACGCGAGGCCCGTCGCGACGCCGACCTCGTCCTTCTTCAGGCGTTCCTCGGAGAAGAACTTCGTCGGCCCGAGCATGCGGGCGGCGACCGCGGGAGTGATGCGGAACTTCGTCTTCTTCCCCTTCGCCACGGCGACGGCGACCTTGCGCGCGACCGAGCCGATCTCGCGCTCGAGGTTCCGCAGGCCCGCTTCGCGCGTGTATCCCTCGATGATGTGCTTCAGGCCCGCGGTCGTGAACTCGACGGCGTGCTCGGTGACGCCGTTCTCCTCCATCTGCTTCGGGATGAGGTGCTGGCGCGCGATCTGGAGCTTCTCCCCCTCCGTGTATCCCGACAGGGTGAGCACCTCCATCCGGTCGAGGAACGCCGGCTGGATCGGGTCGAGAATGTTCGCGGTGGCGACGAAGAGCACGCGCGAGAGGTCGTACGGAACCCCCAGGTAATGATCCCGAAACGTCGAATTCTGCTCCGGATCGAGCACCTCGAGCAGCGCCGACGAGGGATCGCCGCGATAGTCGGCCCCGAGCTTGTCGATCTCGTCGAGCATGAAGACGGGATTGGACGTTCCCGCCTGGGAGATCCCCTGGATGATCCTCCCCGGGAGCGCGCCGACGTAGGTCCGTCGGTGGCCGCGGATCTCCGCCTCGTCGCGCACGCCGCCGAGGGAGAGCCGGATGAACTTGCGGTCGAGCGCGCGCGCGATCGACCGGCCGAGCGAGGTCTTCCCGACGCCGGGGGGGCCGACGAAGCAGAGGATCGGGCCCTTCATCGTCTTCTTGAGCGTCTTGACGGCGAGGAACTCGATGATCCGCGCCTTGATCTTCTCGAGGTCGTAGTGGTCCTCGTCGAGGATGCGGCGGGCGCGCTCGAGGTCGGAGGCGTCGGTCGACAACGTCCCCCACGGAAGACCGGTCATCCAGTCGAGATACGTGCGGATGATCGCGGTCTCGGCCGAGTCCGGGTGGCTGCGCTCGAGCCGCTTGATCTGCTTGGCGACCTCGCCGGCGGCTTCCTCCGGAAGTTTCTTCTCGGTCACGAGTCGGCGGTAGTGCTCGATCTCCTCGGAGAGCTCCTCGCCTTCCCCGAGCTCCTGCTGGATCGCCTTGAGCTGCTGGCGCAGGAAGTATTCGCGCTGAGACTTGTCCATCTCGCCGCGAGCCTGCGACGTGATCTCCTGCTGCATCGTCAGGACGTTGATCTCTTTCAGGATCTCCTCGTTGACGAGGCGCAGCCGCGGGATCGCGTTGACCGTCTCGAGGACCCGCTGCGACTGGTCGGCTTTGAGCTCCATGTTCGAGGCCGCGAGATCGGCCAGCCGGGCCGTGTCCTCGAGGTTCGCGGCGATCAGCATGACCTCGGGCGAGATGTTCTTGCCGAGGGTGACGCTGCGCTCGAGGTTCTGCTTGACGCCGCGGACGAGCGCTTCCTCCTCGGGAGCCAGGCGCTTGGCCGGTTCCGGCTCCGGGATCCGGGTCACCTTGGCCCGGAAGTACGGGTCCTGCTGGAGGAACGAGTTGACGCGCGCGCGGGAGACGCCCTGGACGAGCAGCCGGATCCGTCCGTCCGGGAGCTTGAGCATCCGCATGATCGCGGCGAGCGTGCCGACGTCGTGCAGTTCCGCCGGCGCCGGCGACTCGCTGTCGGCGTTCTTCTGGAGCGTGAGCATGATCACGCGCTGCTCCGCGAGCGCGGCGTCGACGGCGTTGATCGACTTCTCCCGCGACACCGAGAGCGGCACGATGATGTAGGGGAAGACGACCATGTCCTTGAGCGGGAGGACCGGCACGATGTCGGGGATCGGGATCTCGCCGATCGACTCCGCGGGCTTGTCGAACTCCTTGTCGGGCATCAGGGGTTTCCTTCCGATATCTGGATCTGGATCTCGACGAAGCGCCGGCGCTCGGCGGTCACCCGAGGGAGGATCACCGTGAGGAGACCGTCGCGCAGCGTGGCGGACGCCTGCTTCAGGTTGACGGCATACGGCACCGGGATCACCTTCTCGAACTCCCCGAAGAATCGCTCCATGCAGAGGAACTTCGGCCGCTCGCCGTTCTGCGGCTCCGTGCGCTTGATGCCGCGCACGCGCACCCGGCTGCCCTGAGCGGCGACGGACAGGTCCCCGGCGGCCAACCCCGGCACCTCGACGACGATCCGGATCTGCTGCGCGTCCTCGAGGACGTCGGCGTTGGGGTCCCACGCCGCCGCGGTCGCGAGCGCGGCCCGCTGGTTCTCGAGGATCCCCGAGAAGAGACGATTGAGCTCCGACTGGAGCCGCGTGATCTCCATCAGCGGCCCGAACAATCCGGCCCGTCTCACGGGCGCGTCTCCGCTCTGCTCACGGGAGCGCTCCGACGCCGCGGAAATTCCAAATCCCAAGCGTCAAATTCCAGGAAATTCGAGGACCGGAGATCACCGATTCCCTTTTGGAATTTGGAGATCGGCGCTTGGAAATTCAGCCTCACCTCGCTCCTTTCGGTTGGCGGCGGCCCGACAGCAGCGTCTTCAGCTCGTCGAGAAACTCGCCGACGTCTTCGAACTGCCGGTAGACCGACGCGAACCGCACGTACGCGACCTCGTCGAGCTCCTTCAACCGCTCCATGACCAGGGAACCGATATCGCGGGTCGTCATTTCGCGCTCGGGGCTCTCGTGGAGCCGGTTCTCGGCCTCGTCCGCGATCGCGTCGAGGCGGGCCGAGGGGATCGGGCGCTTCTCGCAGGCGCGGGAGAGCCCCGCGCGGAGCTTCTTGCGGTCGAACGGCTCCCGGCGCCCGTCGTTCTTGACGACCATGTACGGAATGTCCTCGATCGTCTCGTAGGAAGTGAATCGCCGGTTGCAGACCGTGCACTCGCGGCGCCGGCGGATGAATTCCCCGTCACGCCCTTCCCGGGAGTCGACCACCCGATCTTCCAGCCCTCCGCAGAAAGGGCACTTCATCGGATCTAATCTATCTCGATTCCCCGGGCCCCGCTGCCGCTCGATTCCGCGGCCGCCGCTTCCGCCAGGTCGGCGAGCGATTCGCGCCTCCCGGGCCCGGCGGCGAAGAGCCAGAAACCGATGAGCGTCACGGGAGTGAAGGCGACGAACCAGTACACGATCGCGAGCCCCGTCGCGGCGTCGACGTCGATTCCGTAGAAGAGCGTCAGAGCGACCTGGCAGAGCTTGTGGAACCCTCCGACCCCTCCCGGCGTCGGGATCGCGAGGCCGATGAGGGTCGCGACGACGATGAGGATCGACGCGGCCGGGCCGAGCGGGAGGCGAAAGGCGCGGAACAGGAAATAGACCTGCCCGCAGACGATCGCCCAGAGCGCGACCGACAGGAACGCGGTCGCGGCGAGCGTCCGCGGGTGTCTCACGGACTGCATGCCGTCGAGGAACGAGGAGAACGCGCCGGCCGCCCGGGCGCGCAGCCGTTCCGGGAGCCACCCGATCATCCGCTCGACGACCGTCTGGGCGCCGTGGCGCCTTCCGGTCGCGATGAGCGCGACGGCGTAGAAGACGAGAGCCGCCGCGCCCGAGGCGATCGCGAGGGCGCGGAGGCTCGCGAAGACCGTCGCCGCCTGGCCGGAGAAGCTCGGCCGCAGGCCCGGCCAGAGCCCGTAGAAAAGGAAGAAGAGGAGCACCGTCGTGAGGTCGATGACCCGCTCGAAGAGGACCGAAGCGAAACAGGCCGACAGCGGGACCCGCGTGCGCCCGGCGAGCACGACGGGCCGCACGACCTCGCCGGCGCGCGCCGGCAGCACCGTCGAGGCGGCGAAGCCGATCGAGGTCGCGGCGAAGCTCGCGCCGAACGGCACCCGGCCGACCGGGCGGAGCAGGACTTGCCAGCGCCAGGCGCGGAGCGGGATCGCGGAGAGGGCGCAGGCGAGCGATAGGAGGAAGGCGCCCGGCGCCACGTGCGCGATGCGGGCCCCGACGTCCCTCAGATTCGCCTTGGAAAGGAAAAAGGCGAGCAGCGCCGCCGCGAGCGCGATCGAGACCGCGACCTTGACGCGGCGCCCTTTTTCCATGCCGCTTTCTAACACGAAGATGGCTGTTTGCCCTTGACTTTCTTGGACTTCCTCGCGACAATGAGGCCAGGTTCTCGGTCGAAACAGGGTCAATTGCGGAGGGGTAAATATGCGTCGATTCGCTTTCGGGCTCCTCGTTGCTCTTTGCCTCGCGGCGACGTCCGCGCCTTCGCGCGCGGCGACCCTGATCGGATCGATCGACAACCCGCCGGACGATTCGTCGATCGTCCAGGGGGCCAACTCCGCGTTTCTGGTGCAGGGGTGGGTCGTCGGGAGCCAGGGCGTCGGGCGAGTGGACGTGCTCGTCGACGGACAGGTGCTCGCGACCACCAACGCGTTCAGCCAGAGGCCGGACATCCAGGCGATATATCCGGCGATCCCGAACTCGCTCAATTCCGGCTGGGCCGTCTACCTCGACTCGACCGCGCTCATCAACGGGATGCACACGATCTCCGCCGTCGCGGTCGGGCTCTCCGATGGCGGCGCCGCGCCGGAAACGTCCATTCTCGGTACTCGGAGCGTCCAGGTCGACAACGCGAGCCTGAACCTCCATCCGTTCGGCGACCTCCAGTACCCGATCGACGAATCGACGATGCGGTCGATCTGCGCGGTCGCCCAACCGTCCGGCCCCACCACCTGCCAGGTGTCGCCCTGCGTCAACCCCGGCGAGCCCCCGCCGTTCACGCTGACGATCAAGCGCTCCGATCTGAACCCGGTCTCCGGCTGGGTCCTCGACACCGGCGCCCGCGGGGACCTCGGCCAGACCGGCTACGTCCAGCTCCTGATCGACGGCGTCGTCATCGCGGACACGCGACAGGACTGCGTTCTGATCAACGGCGGCTATGCGAACTGCTACGGGCTGAATCGGCCGGATGTCGAGAAGCAGTATCCCGGTTTCGTGAACTCCGACAATGCCGGGTTCGTCTTCGATTTCGCGGCCGTCGACGACGGCACCGGTCACCTCGTCATCTTCGTCCCGGCTTTGAGCACGATCAACGAAGCGAACGTAGGAGTGCGGAGCGTCACGACGATCGTCCCGGGCAAGCACGACATCTCGATTCGCGCTGGCGACGTCGCGGAAACCGTTTCGGCGATCGGCACCCCGATCTCCGTCAATTTCACGACGGGCTGCACCGGCGTGACCTCCATCGATCACCCGGCGTTCGGAAACGTCGAAACGCCGGTGAACCAGCAGATCCTGACCGGCACGGCCGAGATCTCGGGCTGGGCGTTCGATCCGGACGGGTTCTCCTGTGACTCGACGAACTCGTTCTCCCACATCGACGTCGACGTGGACGGTCACTACACCGACATCATCACGAAGCAGCCCTGCGGGATTCCCTGTCCGCCCGACACGAACTGCCTGGTCGTCGATCCCGACTGCCAGCCGTCCGCGCCCGGCAGCAACGACAACAACGCCGGCACCGACTGGTGCCTCATTCGCGCCGACGTGCCGGTTCACGACGTGCGGGTTCCGTCGGGATTCGTGAGCCCGAATCCGCCCTGCAACGACAGCGCTGCGTCCTGGACGGCGGGTCTCGCGAAGGTGGGGTGGTCGTTCGCGCTCGACACGACCCAGCTCGCCAACACGGCGCACGACCTGAACGTGTACGCCTCGGATTGCCGGGGTTACCGGACGCTCATCGGGCGCCGGAGGTTCGAGGTCTTCAATGACCCGAGCCGCCAGACGGTCACGGCGGCGGCGCACTCCGCTCCGGCTACCGTTCAGCGACACCCGTAACGCGACGCCGGCCGTCCGGAGGCGCGCGTCCGCGCAGCGGATATCGCCCGGGTGTGACGGCGCGTCTCGCGCCGCCCGCTACCGCGAGGCGCGAGCGGCCTGAACGCTCTTTTTCGGCAGCGACGCGATCCGCTGCGCCTCGGGGAAGGCATCC
>DATFVB010000034.1 GCA_035260525.1 Thermoanaerobaculia bacterium | reverse complement strand
ATCGGTACGCCTAAGGCGCCGGCCGGCGGCCCGCATCCCGGCGGGCTCGCGCCTGGCCGCGCTTCATCGGATTCAGAATCGAGCGCGGGTGTTCCTCACGAGAGATCGTGAGCCGGCGCGGCGACTTGTCGCGCCGAAGCTTCAGCGAAGGCGGATGCATCGAGCCGGCCGGGCGCGTGCCACCGGCCGTCGCCACGACGTACGCTCATCGGTACGCCTAAGGCGCCGGCCGGCGGCCCGCATCCCGGCGGGCTCGCGCCTGGCGCCGGCGGGCGCCTTCGGCGCGGATCGCTTCGAACCGCCGGGCCGGCGTTCGAATCGAGGGGAAGCATCCCCTCGATCTCCCCTCGGAGACAGGTCCGCAGCGACACGTTGCGCGGTCGCTTCAGCGAAGTCGGCGCGCGCGCGGGCGCCACCACCGGCGGCTCGACTTTCGAGAGAGCGGAGATTCGGCTCCGCTTTTTTCTTTTCCGCGGCTCTACAGCTGCGACTTGAACGGCTGGAGCGCCCATTCGGATATCCGCTGCGCCAGCGACCGGCTCTTCCACTGCGCGAGCGTGTAGGGCCGCGCGCGGGAGAGGTCCCGCTCGAAGGACGCCTCGAGCTCCGCGGCGAGGCGCGGATCGTCGCTCACGAGGTTGATCTCCTCGTTCAGGTGGAACGACCGCGCGTCGAAGTTCGCGCTCCCGATCGTGGACAAGCGGCCGTCGACGACCATCAGCTTCGGGTGGAACATCGTGCCCTCGTATTCCCAGATCCGGACGCCGCCGGCGAGGAGCCGGCCGAAATCCGCGCGTCCGGCGGTCTTCGTGGCGGGCACGTCGTTGACCTTCCCGGGGACGAGCACCCGGACCGGCACGCCGCGGCGCGCGGCCGAGGTCATCAGGCGCACCTCGTCGTCGTTGGGCAGGAAGTAGGAGTTCGCCACGTCGACGCTCTTCTCGGCGGCCGAGAGCGCCACGGCGTAGACGCGTTCGACGTCCGCGGTCGAATAGCGGGACGAGGAGGCGACGATCGCCGCGCGCGCCGTTCCCGCGGCGGCGGGAGCAGGGAAGAAGTCTGCGCCGGCGAGCGTCTCTCCGGTCGCCTCCGTCCAGTTTTCCTGGAACGCTCCCTGCAGGTCCTCGACGGCGGGACCCTCGATCCGGACCTGCGTGTCGCGCCAGTGGTCTTTCGCGTCGGCGTCCCCCATCCATTCGTCGGCGAAGCCGACGCCGCCGGTGAAGCCGGTCTCCCCGTCCACGACGAGGACCCGGCGATGCGTCCGGTGGTCGAGCGAGCCCCGATCCCACGGCTTCAACCCGTGGAAGAAAACGACGCGGCATCCCGCGGCGCGCATCGCGTCGACGTCCGAACCGCTCAGGCGCTTCCCGGAGCCGAGGGCGTCGACGAGGATCCGGACCGGCACGCCGTGGCGGGCCCGCTCGATGAACGCGTTCCGGAATTCGCCGCCGACCCGGCCCGACCAGAAGATGTAGGCCTCGAAGTCCACGGAGCGCCGGGCGCCCGCGATCGCGGCGAGCATCGCCGGAAAGATCCTCACGCCGTTCTCGAGCACGTCGATCCGGTTGCCGGCCGTCATCAGGCTGCCGGCGAGCGCCGACGGGACGAACGTCGGATCGGCGACGCCGAACACGTGGGGGAGGCTCCAGCGGGGCGGCGTCGGCTGCCGGAGCAGGGCGAGACCGAGCGAGATCGTCATGCCGGCGACGACCGAGCCGACGACGAGGGCGACGATTTCCGCGCGAGTCCGTTTCCGCGGCCGGGGAGCGCCGCCACGCCGGCTCCGCCTCTCCGGGGATTCCGCGGCCGCGCTCATCCGCTCAACGGCGGGGCTCGCGCCGCGTCCGGTCGCCGAAAACGATGCTCGCGGCCAGCGCAATGCCACCCGCCGCGGCGCCGAGGAAGAACAGCATGGCGAGGCCCGGGTAACCGAAGATCTGAAAGCGGGTCGGAACGCGCATCAGGAGCGCCGCACCCACGATGAGCGACGCGAGAACGAGCCCGAGCGCGATCCGGTTCGCGATCTTGTGAAGACCCTCGATCAGGAGGTGTTCGTCGATCGCATCGACCTTCACGCGCAAGCCGTTGCCCGCTGCGAGGTCGAGGATCTTTCCGGCCCGCTCGGGGAGCTTGCCGATGAAGTCCTTCGTCTCGAGGAGCGTGGCGAAGAGGTTGCCGGGCCGAGCTTCCTGGCGCATCCGGCGAGACATCAGCTCGGCGCTGTACCGCTGGATCGACGCGTTCGGGTCGAAGTCGGGGGCGAGTGTGCGTCCGACCACGTCGAGGTGGAGCAGGGTCTTGCCGACGGTCGAGAGCTCGGGAGGGAGCGTCATGCCCGTCTCGCCGGACAGGCGGCTGATCTCCAATAGCACGCGCCCCATCTGAAGGTCGCTCACCGTCGCGCCGCGATATCGCTGGACGAGCTCGGCGACCCCGTGACGAAAGTCATCCGGCCGGGCGTCGTCCGACGGGCGGGCGAGCGCGACGACCGGCTCGGCGGCTTTCTCTCCCTCGCCTTCGCTCGCCGCGAGCAGGAAACGGAGGAGGCGGTCCCGCACGTCGCCGGTGAGCCGCCCGACCATTCCGAGGTCGACGAGCGCGAGCCGCTGGTCCGCGGTCAGCAGGACGTTTCCCGGGTGCGGGTCGGCGTGGAAGAACCCGTCGAGCAGGACCTGTTTGAGGTACCCGCAGAACAGGTCGTCCGCGAGGGTCCGGGTGTCCACGTCGACGAGGACGACGGGGTTCAGGCTGGTGATCCTGGTCCCCTCGACGTATTCCATCGTGAGCACGCGGCCGGTCGTGAAATCGTCGTAGGGACGGGGCACGAGGAGCCGCGGGAAACCGGCGAGCTCGGCGCCGATTGTGGTGAGGTTCTTCGCCTCCTGTCGATAGTCGAGCTCCGCGGCGAGAACCTTGCGGAACTCGGCGACCATGTCGCGGTAGGCGTGCTCTCTTCCGCCGCGCACGTGGCGGTCGACGAGATCGGCGATCTCTTCGAACGCTTCCCCGTCCTCCTCGATCTGCCGCTCGATGTTCGGGCGCTGCACCTTGACGGCGACCGCGCGCCCGTCCCGCAGGGCCGCGCGGTGGACCTGGCCGAGGGAGGCCGCCGCGATCGGAACCGGGTCGAAGGACGAGAACGCCTTCGACAGTCGCACGCCGAGATCCTCTTCGACGATCGCCTGCACCTGCGCGAACGGAAAGGGCTCGACGTCGTCCTGGAGACGGCTGAGCGCCTCGAGGTAGGGCGCCGGCAGGAGGTCGGAGCGCGTCGAGAGGATCTGTCCGAGCTTGACGTACGCGGGCCCCAGCTTCTCGAGGTCCTCGGCGAGCTCCTCGGCCTTGCCCGCTTCGGCCGGTCCCTCGAGGTCCGAGTCGATGCCCCTGGCGATGTCGCCGCGGCCGTATTTCCAGAAGAGCTTCGCGATGTCCCGGTAACGGTCGAGATGGCGCGGCCTGAGCGATACTTTCATGCCGCGGAGGAATGCAAGGAGTGGGCCGCAGGCTAACTTGCGGGGGGCGAGCCCTTTCCGGGGATTTCCCCGCCCGTGATCAGCCGGGCGCCGCGCTGCCAGGTCAGGTACGCCCACGCCCATTCGAACATGACGAGGAGCCGGTTCCGGAAACCGATCAGGAAGAAGATGTGAATGCCGAGCCACGCGGCCCACGCGAAGAATCCGGAGATCTGCCATCCGCGGATGTCCGCGACGGCCCGGCTCCTCCCGATCGTGGCGAGCGTTCCCTTGTCCACGTACCGGAAGGGGAGCGTGGGCCGACCCGCGATCGCGCGGCGCACGTTCCGCGCGGCATGGCGCCCCTCCTGCATCGCGGCCGGCGCGAGCCCGGGAACGGGCTTGCCGTCCCGCGCGATCGACGCGAGGTCGCCGGCGACGTAGATCTCCGGCCGGCCGGGCACCGAGAGGTCCGGCCGGACCGGTACTCGGCCATGCCGGTCGAGCGGGACGCCGAGAGAGCGCGCGAGAGGGGAGGCGGCCACGCCCGCGGCCCAGAGCGCCGTGCGCGCGCCCACCCGCTCGGAGCCGAGCCACACCGCACCGTCGTCGATCTTCGTCACCTTGACGCCGGTGCGGATCGTCACGCCGAGGGCTTCGAGCTGCCGCGCGGCCTTGCCCGACAGCTCGGCGGGGAACGCGGGAAGGACGCGGTCGGCCGCCTCGATCAGCACGACTTTCGCCTGGGAGGGATCGATGTCGCGGAAGTCGCGGACGAGAGAGTGCCGGGCGATCTCGGCGAGCGCGCCGGCGAGCTCGACTCCCGTGGGGCCGCCCCCGACGACGCAGAACGTGAGGAGCTCCCGCCGTGCGGCGGGATCCTGCTCCCATTCCGCGCGTTCGAACGCGAGGAGGATACGCCGGCGCATCTCGAGCGCGTCGTCGATCGTCTTCAACCCCGGAGCGAACGGACGCCACCCGTCGTGCCCGAAATACGAGTCGACGGCGCCCGCCGCGACGATGAGGTAGTCGTAGGAGATCTCGCGGCCGCCGGTCCGGACGATCCGAGCGTCCGGGTCGATCGCCGAGACCTCGCCCAGGAGGACCGTCGTGTTCTTCTGCCGCCGCACGATGTTCCGGATCGGCGCGGCGATGTCGCCCGGGCTCAATGCGGCGGTCGCGACCTGGTAAAGGAGCGGTTGGAAAAGGTGGTGGTTCTTCCGGTCGAGGACCGTCACCCGGGCCCGCGCCCTCTCGAGCTCGCGCGCCGCCGAAAGACCGGCGAAGCCGCAGCCGATCACGAGGATGCGGGGCCGGGACTCGGCTCCGGGGCGGGCGGAGGTCGCGGACGCCACGCGACGAGAATATCGCCCCGCGGCGAAGTAGACTTCGTCATGAGAGGAGTCCTCATGCATCCCACCCGTCCGTTGCGCGCCGCACTTTTCTTTCTCGGGTCGCTCGCCGGTGCCTCGTGGGCCGCGGGCCAGGGGAAGTCGATCCCGCTCCCGGGGGGCGCCGGCGGGATCGGACTCGACGACATGGGATGGGCGCCTTCCCTCTCGCGGATCGTCGTTCCCGCCGGACGGACGGGCCGGATCGACCTGATCGACCCCGCGGGCGGACCGATGACCGATATCGGCGGGTTCCGCGTCTCGGCCGCCGGCACCACGCGCGGCGGGGGAACGACGTCGGCGTCCGAGGGGGCCGGCCTCCTGTTCGCGACCGACCGGACCGCGGGCGACGTCGTCGCGGTCGAGGAGAAAACGCGGAAGATCGTCGCGCGCGCGAAGCTCGCCGGCGGGCCCGACTACGTTCGCTGGGTGGAAGCGACGCACGAGGTCTGGGTCACCGAGCCCGAGGGCGAGAGGATCGAGATCTTCCGCCTCGGCTCCGGCTTCCCCCCCGCGCTCGAGCATTCCGGCTTCGTCGCCGTGGCCGGCGGTCCCGAGTCGCTGGCGATCGACGGCGCGCGGGGTCGCGCCTACGCGAATCTGTGGAAGGCGGAGACCGTCGCGATCGACCTGAAAACGCGCGCGATCGCCTCCCGCTGGAAGAACGGCTGCGGAGGCGCGCGCGGCCTCGCGCTCGACCCCCGGCGCGGGTTCCTCTTCGTCGCCTGCACGGAGGGGAGGGTCCTCTCGATCGACGTCGAGAACGGAAAGACACTCTCGTCGGCGCCGGCGCCGAACGGGATCGACATCATCGACTACAACCCGTCGCTGGCGCACCTGTACGTTCCCGGGGCGAAAGACGCGCAGCTCGCGGTCGTCGCGGTTTCGAAGGACGGGGCGCTCTCGGCGCTCGGCCGCATGCCGACCGCGCCGCGGGCCCACTGCGTAGCGGCGGAGCCGGGCGGCGGGATCTACGTTTGCGACCCGGCGCACGGCGCGGTGATCGCGCTCCAGGACACTTTCCCGGGAGAGAAGCCATAGACGGGGCGCGCGCTGGCGCGTCCCGTGCAGAACCGCCGTTTCGAACGCGATGATTCCGCTTCTCTTCGCCCTGATCCTTTCCGCTCCCCCCGCGCCCCTGACCCTCGACGAGGCCCTCCGCCTCGCGCACGAGGCGAACGCGAGGCTTCCCGAGGCGGCGCTCGAGACGCAGGCCGCCGACGAGAAGATCCGGGAAGCGCGAGCCGAACGGTGGATGAAGGTCGCGATCGACGGTGACTTCGTCTACGCGCCTCCCGGCGGCTACGATCCCGTCGTCACGAACGCCGGGGAGGCGCGCCTGCAGCTCACCGCGAAGCAGCCGGTTTACGACGGCGGCGCGCGGCGGGCGGCGATCGCGAAGGCGGCGGCCGAGCGCGACGCCTCGTCGGCGCGCTACCGCGTCGCGGAGAAAGACCTCGACGTCGAGGTTACGAGCCGCTACGCCGAGCTGGTCGAGACCGAGGAGGAATCGCAAGCCCGGCGCGGCGGCCTCGAAAGGCTGCGCCGCTACCGGACGTCGCTCGAGAGCCGGAAGGCCTCGGGCCAGGGCGTGGCCGCCGACCTCCTGAAGACCGACGTGCGGATCGCGTCGGACGAGGCCGACGCGATCGACGCCGACGCGCGCGCGGCCCAAGCGCGCACGGAGCTGAACGTGCTGATGGGCCGCGCTCCCGACGCCCCGCTGACGGTCGTCGCTCCGCCGATCCCGACCGGCGCCCCCGCCGCATCGACCGGTCCGCCGCCCGAATCGCCGGAAGTCCGCGAGGCCGAGGCGCTCGCGCGCGGGACCGACGCCGACGTCCTCGCCGCGGAGGCCGAGCGCAAACCGCACCTCTTCGCTTCCGCGGATGCCGGCTGGTGGGGCGCCGACACGACGCGATGGTCGATCGACCGCTGGCGGCGGGACGCGGGGTTCTCGCTCGGCCTCCAGGTTTCCTGGCTGCTCTTCGACTTCGGCGCCTCGGACGCGCGGATCGCGCGTGCCCGGATCGAGGGCCGAAGGGCGCGGCTCGAGATCGTCGCCCGGGAGAGGGACGCCGCCCTCCAGCGCGCGAAGGCGCGAGAGACCGCCGAGGCGCTTCGCCGGCAGATCGACGTGCTGTCCCGCGCGGAGCCGGCAGCGCGCGATTCCTGGCTCGAAGCCGAGAGCCGGTACCGCGGCGGGGCCGCGACCGCGCTCGAGGTGATCGACGCGTACGCGGCGGCGGTCGACGCCTCCGTCAAGCTCTCGCAGGCGGAGTCGCGCCTGAGGATCGCGGAGGCGCTGGAAAAACGATGGGAGACCCCGTGACTTTTCGCGCGCGCCTTTGGGCGGTCCTTCTCGCGGCGATCCTCGCGTCCGGGTGCGGCGGGGAGGCGAAGGACGCGAAAAAGCAGGATGCCGCGGCGCCCGGACCTCCGACGCCCGTCCGCATCGCGCCGGTCGAGCGGGCGACGCTCGCCGAGATCGTGTCCGCGCCGGGAAAGATCGCGGCGATGTCGCAGGCGAAGATCCGCGCGCCGTTTGCGGGAACTCTCGTCGAGCTCCGCGTCACGGACGGCGATCGGGTTCACCGCGGCCAGGTCGTCGGGAGCGTCGTTGCCCGGGACAGCGAGGCGGCGCTCGCGGGAGCGCGCGAGATGGAGCGCGAAGCGAAGACCGACGCCGAGCGGCGAGACGCGTCCCGCGCCGTCGATCTCGCGCAGCGGAATCTCGTGCGTTCGCCCCTCGCCGTCGCGTCCGACGGCGTCGTCGTCTCGCACGCGGCGAGCGCCGGCGACCGCGTCTCGGAGGGCGAGGAGATCCTCTCGGTCGCCGAGACGGGATCCCTCGTCGTCCTCGCCGATGTTCCTCAAGCGCAGCTTCCGAAGATCCGCGCGGGCGAGCCGGCGCGGATCGAGATCCCCGGCCGCGCTCCGGTCGCGGGGAGGGTCCACGGAATCCTCGCCGAGTCGGGCCCCTCCGATCTCACGGCGCCGGTTCGCATCGATCTCGACGCCGCGCCGGGGGCCGCCGTCGGCCTCTTCGCGACCGCGCGCATCACGGTCGCGGAGCGGCGCGACGTCCCGGCCGTCCCGGACGCGGCCGTCGTCCGCGACGACGTGACGGGGGCGTCGCGCGTCGCCGTCGCCGGCGCCGACGGGAAGGCGCACTGGATCGCGGTGACGCCGGGGATCGCTCAAGGCGGCCGGACCGAGATCGCCGTCCCCGCCCTCGATCCCGCGACCCGCGTGATCGTCGCGGGGCAGGCGGGACTTCCCGAGGGCACTCCGGTGGCGCCCTCGCGATGAGCCTCGCGCGACTGGCCCACCACCGGGGCGCGGCCATCTTCCTCGTCGTCGCGGTCCTCGGAGCGGGCGGCGTCTTCGAGGCGCTGCGCTCGCCGGCATCGATCTTTCCCGCCGTCACGTTTCCGATCGTCAAAGTCATCGCCGACGTCGGCGAGGAGCCCGCCTCGCGGGTGATGCCGACGTCCACGCGCCCCCTCGAAGAAGCGGTCCTCCGCGTTCCCGGCGTGCGCCGGGTGCTCTCGGCGACCTCGCGCGGCTCGACCGAGATGAGCGCGGAGTTCACGTGGGGGACCGACATGCAGCAGGCGCTCCAGCGCGTGCAGGCGGAGGTCGAGCGGATCCGCCCCGACCTTCCTCCGGACGCCAGGGTCGACGTCGAGTGGATGAACACGTCGATCTTTCCGATCCTCGGCTACGCGCTGACCTCCGACACGGAGTCGCAGGCATCGCTCTGGGAGCTCGCCGAATATACGTTGAAGCCTGCGCTCATCCGGATCCCGGGGATCGGTCAGGTGCAGATCCAGGGGGGACGACAGCGCGAGTTCCAGGTCCGGCTCGATCCGGCGGCGCTGGCAGGAAGGAGACTTTCCGCGCGCGACGTCGTCGACGCGATCCAGAAGGACAATGCCGTCGAGTCGGCGGGACTCCTCGAGTCGAACCACGAGCTCTACCTTTCCCTGGTCGACGGGCGCGCCCGCGGCATCGCCGAGCTCTCCGCGCTTCCGATCCCGCTCCCCGGCGAAGGCGTTCCGGCGCGGCTCTCGGACCTCGGGACCGTGGCTTCCGGCGACGCGTTCTCGGCGGTGCGAACGACGGCCGACGGCCGCCCCGCCGTGCTCGTCAACATCGTCCAGCAACCCTCGGCGAACACGGTCGCGATCGCGCGCGGCGTCTCGGACCTCCTGAAGAACGAACCGGACCTCATCCCGAAAGGCGTCCGCTGGACGAACTTCTACGACCAGGCGGCGTTCGTCTCGGGCTCGGTCGGCGGTGCGCGTGACGCGATCCTGATCGGCGTCGGCCTCGCCGTGCTCGTGCTCTTCTTCTTCCTCCGCGACTGGCGGCTGACCGCGATCGCGGCGGCGACGATCCCGGTGTGTGTCGCGATCGTCCTGCTCGGCCTCGCGGTGACCGGACAGACGATCAACCTCATGACGCTCGGCGGCATCGCGGCCGCGATCGGCCTGATTGCCGACGACGCGATCGTCGTCGTCGAGGACATGCAGCACGGTGCCCACGCTTCCGGCGGCGAGCTCGGGGCGGATCTCGGGATCTCGCGCTTCCTCCCTCCGCTCCTCGGCTCGAGTCTTTCGACGATGGTCATCTTTTTTCCCTTCGCGCTCGTGACGGGCATCACCGGCGCCTTCTTCCGCCCTCTCGCGCTGACAATGGCGATGGCGCTCGGGGTGTCGTTCCTCCTTTCGGCAATCGCCGTTCCCGCCGCCGTGAAGGCCTTCGGCGCGACCAAGGGCCGCGGGAAGCCGCCCGCCCAGGGAGGCATGCCGCGGCTCCGCCGGCTCGTCTCAGTCTTCGTCCGCCGGCCGGTGCTCGCGCTCGTCGCGTTCGTCCTCCTGATGGCGGCCGCGTTCGTTCTCTGGCGCGTGATCGGCACCGACTTCCTGCCGGCGATGGACGAGGGCTCGATCATCCTGGATTACTGGACGCCCCCGGGGACGTCGCTCACCGACACCGACCAGATGCTCGACGCGGCCGAGACCATCATCCGGAAGATGCCCGACGTCGACGCGTATTCGCGACGGACCGGAACGCAGCTCGGGTTCTTCATCACGGAGCCGAACCGGGGAGACTACGTGATCAAGCTCAAGCCGAAGAAGCACCGCCGCGAGGTCGACGAGATCATCGACGAGCTGCGCGGCAAGATCGCCTCGGCCGAGCCGGCGATCCACACCGATTTCGGGCAGCTCCTCGAGGACAACATCGGCGACCTGACCGGCGGCGTGCCGCAGCCGATCGACGTGAAGATATTCGGAGCCGACGAGAATCTCCTCGAGGAGAAGGCGCGCCGCGCCGCGCGGATCATCGGGGGCGTCCACGGCGTGGAGGACGTCTTCGACGGGATCACGATCGCCGGGCCCGCGCTCTCGATCCGGCCGAAGGCGGCCGTCCTCGCGCGGAGCGCCATGACGACCGACGACCTGCACGCTGCGGTCGAACCTGCGCTCACGGGGACCGTCGCGAGCGATCTCCTGATCGGGGACCGCGTGTATCCCGTCCGCGTCTTCACGAGGCGCGACGGGCCGCTGACCGCGGTCCCGGTGAGGACCGGTTCCGGAGCCATCGTGCCGCTCTCCGACCTCGCGACGATCGAAACGGGCGCTCCGGAAGCCGAGATCGACCGAGAGAACCTGAAGAGCTACTTCGGCGTGACGGGCCGGTTGACGGGACGGAGCCTGGGAGATGCGGTCGCCGAGATCCAGCGCAAGCTCCGTTCCGGGCTCGCGCTGCCCCCGGGAATGACGCTCGCCTATGGCGGCCAGTACGAGCAGCAGCAGTCCTCGTTCAAGGCGCTCGTGGGGGTGTTGCTCGGCGGGCTGCTGCTCGTCGGCGTCGTCCTGCTCTTCGAGTTCGGCGACTGGCGCGCTCCTCTTCTGACGGGGCTCGTCTCGCTGTCCGTTCTCGCCGGCGTCTTCGCGCTGCTGCTCGCGACTGGAATGACACTCAACATCTCGAGCTTCGTCGGCGCGATCATGATGGTCGGGATCGTCGGCGAGAAGTCGGTCTTCTTCATCCACGACGCCCGCGAGGAGCTGCGGCGGGGCTACGCGAAGGAGGAGGCATGGGCGCGGGCGGCCGAGCGGCGGTTCCGGGCCGTCGCCATGACCACGCTCGCGACGGTCTTCGCGCTTCTGCCGCTTTCGCTGGCGCTCGGCGCAGGGGCGCAGCTTCTTCAGCCGCTCGCGATCGCCGTGATCGGAGGCTTCATCTTTTCCGGTCTGATCGTTCTGCTCGTGCTGCCGGCGCTCTATGCCTGGCTCGACCCGCACGGAAGGCTCGCCGGCGACCTTCCCTCAACGCGGCGGTCTTCCGCTCCGTAGGAAGAGGGGAAGCCGCCGGCCGGGGCCGGCGTGCGCCGATTCCCCGGGGCGTGCTTCTTGCTACGTTCCGGGGACGAAGGAGCTCGCGATGAACCGGAAATACCGCTGGATTCTCCCCCTCGCCGCGGCCGCGCTCGCCGCGTCCCTCTCCGCCTCGCCCGCGACGACGGGAACGCCGTCCCCGTACGCGCCGCCGAAGCCGCCGAAGAAGGGTTCGGCGGGTTCCGTCCGGCCGGTACGGGTGCCCACGAAGGCGGCCCCTCTCGATCTCAATACCGCTTCGGAGCGCGAGGTCGAGGCGCTGCCCGGAGTGGGACGGGCGTGGGCGAGCCGGATCGTGGAGGCCCGCCCGTACGCCTCGGTGGCGGAGCTCTCGCGCGCCGGTCTTCCGAAGGTGACGCTCGAACGCATCACGCCGCTCGTGACGGTGACGGGAAAGGGAGGAGCGGCGACGCCGATGGGAGCCGCCGACCACCCGATGCTCGCTCCCCGGCCGAGCGTCTCCCGCTCGAAGGCCGCGACGCCTCCCGCGCCGGGAATGGTCTGGGCGGACGCCGAAACGCATCTCTATCGCGTCGAGGGACAGCCGGGCTACGGGACGACGAAGGACGGGAAATGGATGACCGAGAGCGACGCGGTCCGGGCGGGTTTCCGGAAAGCGGAGAAGAAGCAGTGAGGAAAGGGGCCGCGCCCCGCGCGGCCCCGGGGACGGCGGCGGTTACTTCTTCTTCGCGCTCTTCTTCGCGGCGGGCTTGACTTCGACGTTCGTCGCGGTCATCCGGTATTCGATCGTCACCTTGTCGCCGACCTTCACGTCGGCGGCCATCTTCGTCGAGGCGTCGCGGGCGATCTCCCAGCGGTCCTTCCCCTTCTGGACGGTGATCATCGTCGGGCTCATCTCGAGCACCGGGCCGGTCACCTGGTAGGTCTTCGCGGTTTCCGCCGATGCGGCGCCGGCGAGGAGAGCGGAGGAGAGCGCGAATGCCGCCAACAGGGATTTCAACCTCATGGAATCTCCTTTCGAAGGCCCGATCTTATCCTCCGGTCGTTCTTCCGCGCTCTTCGCCGGTACGGATATTGCAGCAGATTCAATGAGATCGGAGGTGCGGTGAACCCTTCGGG
>DATFVB010000033.1 GCA_035260525.1 Thermoanaerobaculia bacterium | reverse complement strand
GCAGCCGGGCGGGGCTGATAGAGCGTGCCTTTGGACCAGACGGCCCAGGCGATGCGAGCGATCTTGTTGGAGAGAGCCACGGCGGCGCGGTTGTGGCCGCGACGCTCCTGGACACGAAGCGCCCAGGCCTGGAGGCGGTCGGGATTCTTCGAGCGCTTGGCGGCGACCAGAACGGAGCGGGCGCCGTGAATGAGCAGGGTACGCAGGTAGGTGTCGCCTTCCTTGTTGATCGAGCCGAGCCGGCGTTTGGCGCCGCTCGAGTGCTCTTTAGGCGTGATACCGAGGTAGCTGCTAAAAGCGCGGCAGGGGCGGAAGCGGGAAGGGGATCCGACGAAGGCGATCATGGCCGAGCAGGTGATCAGGCCGATGCCGCTCACCGACAGGAGCGATCGGGCGCCGTCGGAGTCGACGAGGAGCGCCTTCAACTGCCGGTCGGCGTCCTTGATGCTCGACTCGAGCTGCCGGATCTCGTCGGCCATGGCGAGCAGGACAGGATGAAGGGCTTCGGGAATATCGGCCATGAGCTCGGGCAGATGGGGAACCACGTTTCTCGGACCTACGGGGATGACCTTGCCGAGTTCCCGAAGGATCGCTCGAATCGCGTTGATCCTGGCCGTGCGGGTCTGGATCCAGGAGGAGCGCATCCGGTGGAAGAAGGCGATCGTCTGCTGTTCGACGGTCTTGATCGGGACGGGGCGGATCGCCTCGCGGCGGCGCGCTTCCAGGATCGCGTCGGCGTCGGCGCGGTCGTGCTTGTCGCGCAGGACGTATTTTTTCGTGTAGTGGGCTGGAAGCAGAACAGGCTGGTGGCCGAGCCCTCGGGCGGTTCGGGCCCAGAAGTGGGCCGAGCCGCAGGCCTCCATGACGATTTCTGCCGGCAGCCGCGTGGCGAGGAAGGAGACGAACTTCGGCCGGGTCAGGCGCATCCTCTCATTGACGCGGCCCGGGACGGTCGAGATCGAGATCTGGAAGAAGGTCTTGGAAAGGTCCACCGCGATCGTCGTAGGATTCTCCATGGATTCCTCCTTTCGAATGGAGCTGCAATGACTCCGAATCGAATGGCACGATGATGCCGAATCGAAGGGAGGAGTCCATCTCATCCTTGCAGCGGACAGGCGCATGCGCGCCTGCCGCTGAACTCAAGTCGTTAGCGGCCGGGAGACCCTTGGTTCGTAAGGATTCGGACAGGAGACCTCCAGCTGAAACAGGCGGGCCTGGAAGTATGAGCCGGCTCAGCTAGTCCCGTCCGGCGATGGGCCGCCGGCGACGACGTCCGGCGTTCAGATTGCCGGATCGTCCGGGTTGATCGAAGTGTTTCGCGCCATGCAACTTACGGAGGAGTAGAGTACTTGTCGTGGCGGGTTCGCGTCCGAGTCCTGAGGGACGCCAACTGCTGCCCGGACGGAGTGAGACGATGAAGATCAGCCGCCGATCCTTTCTCAAAGCTGCGGCAGGAATGGGCGCTTCGCTCGCATGGGTCGGACCGGCTCGAGGTTCGCGCGTCCACTGGCGTGAGCGGCGTGATCTCTATCCCCAAGGGGTTGCCTCGGGCGATCCCGATCCGCACAGCGTCATCCTGTGGACGAGGCATCCGTTTGCCCAGGGCACACGCCAGTTCCTGACCGTCGAGGTCGCCGAGGATGAGGCATTCCGCCGAGTCATTGCGCACGCGCAGGCACCGGTCTCGAGCGCCGCGGACTGGACCGCGCGCGTTCTGATTGGCGGACTCGAGCCGGCGCGCACCTACTGGTATCGGTTTTCCGACAGCGACGGAAACGGCAGCCGGGTCGGCCGCACGATCACGGCGCCGTTGCCGAACGATCCGCGCACAGTGAACTTCGCATTCGTGAGCTGTCAGGATGTCAACGAGGGCAAGCTCAACGCCTATCGCCGGATGATTTACGAAGATGAACGCGCTCCCGCCGCCGAGCAACTCGATTTCGTCCTGCACCTCGGCGATTTCATCTACGAGGTGGTCGAGTATCCCGACGAGGTCAAGACTCGCTACGACCGCACGATCTATGAGGTTGCGCGCATCCCAGACGGCCACAAGGTCGGCAACTTCCACATCCCGCTGACCGTCGATGGCTACCGGGCCATCTACAAAGGCTATCTCGTCGATCCCGACCTCCAGGACGCTCGCGCGCGCTGGCCGTTCGTCTGCATCTGGGACAACCACGAGTTCTCCTGGCAGGGTTGGCAGAGCACCGTCAAGGCGGGAAAGTTCGAGCAGCCCGCCCCGAGCATCAAGATCGCGGCGAATCAGGCCTGGTTCGAATACCTCCCCGCGCGCGTCGCGCCGCCGAGCGGTTCGCTCGACCAGTTCGGTCCGCCCGCCGTGAAGGACGGTGTTCCCATCAAGGAGTTCGACGGCAACGGGCTGGGGATGGAGCCGAACAACCTGACGGCGATCAACAGCCTCAAAGCCTACCGGACGCTGCGCTATGGCCGGAACCTGGACGTGATCATCACCGACCAGCACAGCTACCGCAGCGCGGATTGCTTCAGCGATCCGTCGCTGGGGAAGCTCGGCGGCGAGGAGTTCATCGCCATGTTTCCCGAGGCTCTGATGCGGGTTCTGGACGGCGGGCGCGCCTTCAACGGTGGCAATCCTCCTGCGGAGATCCGCTTCAACGACGCGCACGTCCCCAACCCGCAACGGAACGCGCCGCCGCAGACGATCCTCGGGGCGGAGCAGAAGGCGTGGTTCAAGGAGAAGCTCCGGAGCTCGACGGCGGCGTGGAAGATCTGGGCCAACTCCCAGGGCACGCTCGACCACCGCGCCGACCCGCAGAACCTGCCCCCGGGTCTCACCAGGGAGCCTTGGCCTGCGGACGGCGGGTACGCAGCCATGAGCGGCGGTGACTACGGCACCGCGTTCATGGAGCGCGCCGAGATCTACCAGCTCGTGCGCGATTCAAAGGTGTCGGGCTTCGCCATCGTCTCGGGCGACCTCCACAGCTTCTGGGCCGGCTATGCGGCCGCCGAGCTTCCACCCGGGAAGTTCGACCCCGTCGGCCTGAGCTTCGTCGGCGGGTCGCTCACGAGCCCCGGCGCCATGGAGGCGCAGGAGCACAATCTCCCGAAGGACGCTCCGCTCCGACCGCTGTTTCTCGCGGACAGGGCGGCGGGGCCGCCGGACTGGACCAACAACATGCTTCTCCGGCACGGCGTCCGTTCGTGCCTCGAGTATGCGAAGAGCTTCGACCTGAAGCGCGCGAGGGGCTTGTCCAACCCGGATCTCGCGCCGCACCTCGAGTTCGTCGATCTCGGAGGACACGGGTACGCGAAGGTGCGGCTGACGGCCGACGAGATGCGCACCGAGTTCGTCTGCATTCCGCGCCCCATTGCGCGCAGTGAAAGACCGGACGGGGGGCCCATCAGGTATCGGGTTTTACACACGGCTGCACTGTGGAAGAGCGGAGAGCGCCCGCAGCTGAAGACATCGGTGCTCGAAGGCGACGCTGGACTGTCGATTTGACGGACTCACGGCGCTCGTTTCCATAGCGGCCGGACGGGCTGCCGATCTGGTGGTCCTTGCCGGTAACCGGGCGACGAACATTCACGACTTCGAGAGAGTGGAGGCCGTCTTCAAAAACGGCGTTGGCTACGACCCCGCGAAGCGGATGCGTTCGGTCGAAGGACTGATGGGGTTGCGTTGACGGAAGGCGGCGGTCAGCCTGCCGGCGACTCCGCGTCGTCCGAGCTGTCGCGTTGCAGTCCTATCTAGCCGTGATCTGGAGATTCCGGAGCCCCAGCACCCCGGACCTCTTTGCAGCGGACACGCCGTCGCTCGCCGGACAGGCTGCGGCGTGGCAAGCTTGCGCACTGGCGTGCGCGCCGCTGGCCTGCTGCGCCCGCCACGCATTGCTCGCGGCAGGCTGAGCCTCGTGCGAAGGCGGGAGCTCGGATCGTTATGCCCTGGAAGTACAGAGAGGAGAGCACGATGAGCAACGAACAGGTGGCGCCCGAGACGAAAGGCGTTACGGTGAAGTTACTTGCAACGGTTGACCTCGGCCCTGAGATCGAGGGCATGGCCGGGCGCAAACTTCGAATGCGGATGGTGACCATCGAGCCGGGAGGCGTCGTCGGCCCGCTTCACGACCATAAAGACAGACCGGGCACCGTCTTCATACTGCAAGGAACGATCACTGACCATCGAAATGGAGTCGCTACGGACTACGGTCCGGGAGTCGGCTGGCCCGAGGATAGGAACACCACACACTGGCTCGAGAACAGAGGAACGATTCCGGCGGTGGAGATCTCGGTCGATATAGTCAGGCAAGAGTAAGCTCAGGCCCGCGGCGGGGCGCCTGGAAATCCGGCTGGGGAGGATCCGCGGCGACTGTTACGCCGTGCGGGTCGAAGAGAAGCGGATTTCCTGAACGCTCAGCGCGACGCGGCCGCCGCCGAAGTCTCTGCGGCGAGCTCCCGGAAATACTCGATCGTCTTCACGAGCCCTTCCTCGAGCGGAACGCGCGGCGCCCAGCCGAGGACGCGCCGGGCCTTCGAGATGTCCGGCTGCCGAACCTTCGGATCGTCGGTCGGGAGGGGCTCGAAGACGATTTCGGAGGCCGTCCCGGTGAGCTTCCGGATCACCTTCGCGAACTCCAGCACCGTCATCTCGGCGGGGTTCCCGATGTTGGTCGGCTCGGGCTCGTCGGACATCAGGAGCCGGTAGATGCCGTCGATCAGGTCGTCGACGTAGCAGAAGGAGCGCGTCTGCGACCCGTCGCCGAAGACCGTCATCGGCTCGCCCGCGATCGCCTGGCCGATCAGCGCCGGTACGACACGGCCGTCCTTCGGCCGCATGCGCGGGCCGTACGTGTTGAAGATCCGCACGATGCGCGTCTCGACGCCGTGGCTCCGGCGGTACGCCATCGTGAGAGCCTCGGCGAAGCGCTTTGCCTCGTCATACACGCCGCGCGGGCCGATCGGGTTGACGTTTCCCCAGTACGACTCGGGCTGGGGATGGACGAGCGGATCCCCGTAGACCTCCGACGTCGACGCGAGCAGAAACCGCGCCCGCTTCTCCTTGGCGAGCCCGAGCGCCTTGTGGGTGCCGAGCGCGCCGACCTTCATCGTCTGGATCGGGAGCAACAGGTAGTCGATGGGCGACGCGGGGGACGCGAAATGCAGGACCGCGTCGAGCGAGGCGTCGACGTAGATGTAGTTCGTCACGTCGTGGTGGATGAAGGTGAAGCTCGGCCGGCCGATCAGGTGGGCGATGTTCCGCGTGTTTCCCGTGATGAGGTTGTCCATCGCGATGACGTCGTGACCTTCGGCCAGGAGACGGTCGCAGAGATGGCTCCCGAGGAAGCCGGCTCCGCCCGTGACGAGAACGCGCATGCGATGTCCTTTCCGTTTGCCATCCGCCGGATCGCGGGTCGCCCCGGAGAATAGCAAAAAGCGCAATGGCGGCCGCTCACCAGTGAGTTCGAGGCGATGAGACGTCTCCACCCGTATCGGCGATTCCGTTCAGGGATCAGGTGCGTCGGGTCCGCGCTAACCTCTACCGACTCCCGCATACGTCCACCCCAGCTCCCGCACTTCTTCCGGCTCGTAGACGTTACGGAGGTCGACGAGGACCCGCCCTTTCATCACCTTCTCGAGTTTGCCGAAATCGAGCGCGCGGAATTCGTTCCACTCCGTCGCCAGGACGAGGGCGTCGCAACCGGCGGCGCAGTCGTACGCGTCCCGGCCGTAGCAGACGTCGTCGAGGGCCTTCCTCGCGTTCTCCATCGCCGCGGGGTCGAACGCGCGCACCGACGCGCCCCGCTGCTGGAGGTCGCGGATGATGCGAAGAGACGCCGACTCCCGGATGTCGTCGGTCGCGGGCTTGAAGGAGATTCCGAGGACGCCCACGGTCTTGCCGGCGAGCGGGCCGGCCGCGGCCTCGATCTTCTCGATCATCCTCGCCTTCGTCTTCTCGTTGGCGGCGATCGCGGCCTCGATGATCTCGAAGCGCGCGCCGTACTTGCGCGCGAGGTCCGCGACCGCCTGGGTGTCCTTCGGGAAGCAGGAGCCTCCGAACCCCGGCCCCGGATGCAGGAACTTCGGCCCGATCCTCTTGTCGAGCCCCATTCCGCGGGCGACGGCGTGGACGTCGGCGCCGACGAGCTCGCACAGGGACGCGACCTCGTTGATGAAGGAGATCTTCACGGAGAGAAACCCGTTCGACGCGTACTTGATCATCTCCGCCGACTCGACGTCGGTCACGATGATCGGCGTCTCGAGGAGATAGAGCGGGGAATAGATCTCCTTCATGATCGCGACCGGCCGCTCGTCCCGCGTTCCGATGACGACGCGGTCCGGCCGGAGGAAATCGGCGACGGCGGAGCCCTCGCGGAGGAACTCGGGGTTCGAGACGACCGAGAACTCGTGCTTTCCGTTGCGCCCCTTCAGGATCTCCTCGATCATCTTCCCGGTGCCGGTCGGAACGGTGGATTTCGTCACGACGATCTTGTAGCCGTTGGCGTGGTCCGCGATCGACTCGGCGACCTGGCGGACGTACGAAAGGTCGGCGGAGCCGTCCGGGAGCGGGGGGGTTCCGACCGCGATGAAGATCGCGAGCGCGTTCTCGACGGCGCTCTTCAAGTCCGTCGAGAAGGAGAGTCGGCCGGCTCGCTCGTTCTTCGCGACGAGCTCCTCGAGGCCCGGCTCGTAGATCGGGATCTGCCCGTTCCGGAGCGCCTGGATCTTGGCTTCGTCGACGTCGACGCAAACCACGTTCATCCCGAAATCGGCGAGGCACGTGCCCGTCACGAGCCCGACGTAGCCGGTCCCCACCATGCAGATGTTCATCGCATTCTCCGAAAAGACTTTCCTCACGCCGCGCCGGCCCGGCGCCACGCGACGTACCGGGCGAGCCCCTCCTCGATCGGGACCTTCGGCGCGTACCCGAGCAAACGGCGCGCTTTTTCGACGTCGGCGTACGTCGCCGGCACGTCGCCGGGCTGGTCCGGGAGCCGGCGGAGGATCGCGCGGCGGCCCGTCGCCTTTTCGAGGAGCGCGACGAGCTCGGCGAGCGAGATCGGGTGCGCGCCGCCGAGGTTCACGATCTCGAAACCCCGGCACCGCTCGATCGCCGCCTCGACGCCGTCGAGGATGTCGTCGATGTAGGTGTAGTCCCGCCGGGACGACCCATCCCCGAAGAACGGGATCTCGGTCCCGCGCTCGAGCGCGTCGGCGAACTTCGCGATCGCCATCTCCGGCCGCTGGCGCGGCCCGTAGACGGTGAAGAACCGCAGGCAGAAGACGTCGAGGCCGTCGAGGTGGTGAAAGTTGAACGCGAGGAGCTCGCCGCTTCGCTTCGTCGTCGCATACGGCGAGACCGGCCGGGAGATCGGGTCCTCCTCGGAGAACGGGAGCTTCGAGTTGACCCCGTAGACCGACGAGGATGACGCGAAGAGGAACTTCGGCTTGCCGTGGCGCGCCGCGGCTTCGAAGAGGTGGATGCTCGCGACGCAGTTGACCTCCTCGTAGAGGACCGGGTCCTGGATCGAGGGGCGCACGCCGGCGCGAGCCGCCAGATGCACGACCGCGTCGAACTCGCCTTCGCGGAAGAGGGAGAAGACGAGCGCGCGGTCGCGGATGTCCCCCTCGACGAGACGGTACGCGGGATTCGAGAGCGCCGCCGCGACGTTGGCGCGCTTTCGCGCCGGGTCGTAGTAGTCGTTGAAATCGTCGATCACCGTCACGCGGTCGCCCGCCGCGAGGCGCCGGTCGGCGAGCTGCGATCCGATGAACCCGGCTCCTCCCGTGACGAGAAGCCTCACCGTTGAGGCTCGGGCGGCGGCGGCGCCTCCGGCGCCTCCGGCGGGGGCGCCCCCTTCTCTTTGACGACCGCGCGGTCGTAGCGGTTCCGGATCCCGTGCTTCTGGCGGTTCCGGATCAGCCACCGCAGGAGCCTGGAGTCGTTGATGCCGACGACGATGTCGTTGGCCGCGTCGTAGAGCCCGGGGTCGTTGATGAGCTTTCCGACCGATCCGTCCCCGCGGTCGAGCTTCTCGGAGATCGAGTCGAGGTGCTGCGTCAGGTCGCCGACGCGCCGGCGGAAGTCGGACGCGAACTCCTGGTCGTGGAGGAGCACCGGGAGGAGCCCCTTCCCCCGGTCGAGGTCGGCCGACACCCGCGCCAGCGACACGCCGGCCTGCGAGAGGTTGTCGATCAGCGCGTAGACCTTCTTCTTCCCCTCGGGGTCGGCCAGAAGCGCGGGGAGCGCGCCCTTCCCGTTCTGCAGGTCGTCGGCGATCAGGCCGAAGGTGCGCGACGCGGAGCCGATCGCCCGGCGAAGCGCGTCGCCCGTCTCGCGGCCGTAGCGCTCGTCGGCGAGGAGCTTGCCCGCGAGCGTCTTGCCGGAGTTGATCTTTCCGAGGGTCACGGAAAGCTGCCGGAGCGTCTGGTTGAGATTCGTCCCGATCTGTTGTCCCTCGGCGGAGTCGCTCGTGAGCTCGCCGAGGAGGCCCTTCCCCTTCTCGGTCCTTCCGAGGATCACCTTCAGCGACCGCGCGATTTCGGTGAGATCGCCGAGCAGGCCCTCGCCCCCGGCGAGGAGCTTCTCGATGCCGGCCTCCTTCGCCGCCGGAATCCAGCCCTCCGGCGCGATCTCGGCGGCGGTCTCCGAGCCTCCCTGCAGGTCGATGTACTTGTCGCCCAGCAACCCGATCGTCTTGATCGAGGCGGTCGTGTCGGTCCGGATTCGCGACGTCATCTTGCGCTCGATCGAGACGGTCACCGTCACCGTGCTGTCGCCCGGCTTTTCCGAGAGCGCGACCTCGGTCACGTTGCCGACCGTCACGCCGGCGAGTCGGACGGCGTTGCCCGCGGTGAGCCCCGCGGCCGACTGGAAATGGATCCGGTAGTCGACCTTCCGCGTGAAGAGATTCGCGCGGCGTCCGACCATGAAGATCCCGGTCGCGAAGGCGAGCAGGGCGATGAAGACCACGAGGCCGACGCGGAAGCGCCGCCGGACGATGTCGCTCGAAGCCGTCATGCGAAGTCTCCTTCTGCGGCCGACCACGCCTCCGAGGACGCGGACGTGCCCGCCGGGAAGCCCTGGGACCGGAAGAAATCCGAGAGGATCGGGTGGGCGCCGCGCGCGGCCTCGGCGAACGTCCCGACGAATTCGAACGTCCCTCCGTGGAGGAACGCGACGCGGTCGGAGATCACGCGGGCGGAGACGATGTCGTGGGTGACGACGACGAACGTCGCCTTCAGCCGCTCGTTCAGATCGTCGATCAGCTCGTTGATCTTCTCCGAGTTGATCGGGTCGAGCCCGGTCGTCGGCTCGTCGAATAAAATGATCTCCGGGTCGAGCGCGATCGAGCGCGCGAGCGCGACGCGCTTGCGCATCCCCCCCGAGAGCTCGGCGGGCATCTTCCGCTGGGTCCCCGGCAGGCCGACCAGCCCGAGCTTCTCGGCGACCCGGTCCTTGATCTCCTTCGGGCTCATCTCGGCGTGCTCACGCATCGGGAACGCGACGTTGTCGAACACGTTCATGGAGTCGAAGAGCGCGCCTCCCTGGAACAGCATGGAGGCGCGGAGCCGCACGGGAGCGAGGTCCTCCTCCGACAGCGGGACGATGTCCTGGCCGAAGACGAACACCTGTCCGGAGTCGGGCTTCGTGAGCCCGTTGATGTGCCGGAGGAGCACGCTTTTCCCGGTGCCGGACGGCCCGAGGATCACCATCGTCTCGCCGCGCTCGACCGTGAGCGAAGCGCCCGCGAGCACGGCCCTTCCCTCGTACGTCTTCCGGAGATCGACGAGGTCGATGGCGGGGCCCGTCGCGGGCGGCGGAGCGGCGGCGTCGGTCGTCACAGCGCGAGGAAGAGCTTCGTCAGGAAGAAGTCGGAGACGAGAATCGAGATCGACGCCGAGACGACCGTGCGCGTGGTCGCGGTCCCGACCGAGGCCGCGCCCCCCTTGACGTTCAACCCGTTGTAGCAGCCGATCAGCGCGATCTCCATCGCGAAGAAAAACGATTTTCCCAGGCCGCTCGCGATGTCGGAGATGCGGAGCTGGTTCCAGATGCTGTTGAAGTAGAAGGACGCCGAGATCGAAAGCTCCGTGACGGCGATGAGCAGGCCGCCCAGGATTCCGAGGAGGTCGGCGAGCGCCGTGAGCATCGGGAGCATCAGGAAGACCGCGATGAGCCGCGGCGTCACGAGCCGCTTCGTCGGCGAGACCGCCA
This sequence comes from Thermoanaerobaculia bacterium, assembly GCA_035260525.1. NCBI lineage: Bacteria > Pseudomonadati > Acidobacteriota > Thermoanaerobaculia > Thermoanaerobaculia bacterium. The sequence continues at coordinate 678 of DATFVB010000033.1, read as the reverse complement.
TCGCGCGGAGCGCGTCCACCTGCTCGGTCACCGTCATCGAGCCGAGCTCGGCGGTGATCCCCGCGCCGACGCGGCCGCCGACCATGAGCGCGGTCAGCACCGGGCCGAGCTCGCGGACGAGCGAGAGCGACACGACGCGGCCGATGAAGAGCTTCCCGCCGAACGCCGCGAGCGAATAGGCGGTTTGGAGGGCGAGCACCATCCCGGTGAAGAGCGCGGTGACGTTCGTGATCCCGAGCGACTTCACGCCGCTCTCATCCATCTGGTGGAGGATCTCCTGCGCGTAGAAGGGCTTCCCGAATACGCCGGCGACGGCCCGCGCGGTCATTTCCGCGAGACCCCCGAGGTAGTCGAGTATGCCGGCCCCGCGCCGCCCGAACGTGTCGACGAAGCGCAGCCACCGCAGATTGCGGTAGAAGACGGTGGTCTCGCTCGGCACGGGCATGGCCGGCGATCGTATCAAATGAACCGGGCGCGCTAAGTGCCCCGGCCCGGAAATAGCGGGCCATTTGCACCCGCGGCTTGCGGACGAGGGTCGGAGCCCCGCCGGGGAGCGCTGGGGGTTGCGCGCGCGGGGCTTGCGGTTGCAGACCAGACGCGAGACGCGATTCGATGCCGTTCGCATCGGGCGCGGCTCGCAACGCCGTCTGCGGCCGCAATGTCCGCGCGCCCTCCGGG
>DATFVB010000032.1 GCA_035260525.1 Thermoanaerobaculia bacterium | reverse complement strand
GGGCCGGAAGAGCGGCCCCGTGTCAGGACCCGCGCCGAAGCGCTCGCCTCCTTCGCCCCGCGACGCCGCGGCCGCGCGAGCGCTACTCGTACCGCAGCGATTCGATCGGGTCGAGGCGCGACGCCTTCACCGCGGGATAGGCGCCGAAGAAGATCCCCACGCTCATCGAAACGACGAGCCCGACGACGACGGACCAGAGGGGCACCGCCGCCGGAAGGGAGATCGGCAGCGCGCGCACGAGCGCGGCGATGCCGGCTCCGACGAGGACCCCGATGACGCCGCCGATCGTCGAGAGCGTCACGGCTTCCGTGAGGAACTGCCCGATGATGTCGCGCCGGAATGCGCCGACGGCCTTCCGGATCCCGATCTCGCGCGTGCGCTGCGTCACCGAAACGAGCATGATGTTCATCACGCCGACGCCGCCGATCAGGAGCGAGATGAGCGCGATCAGGATCATCGCGCCCGTGATCCCTCCGGTGATCGACCGGAACTGTCCGATCAGCTGATCGGGCGTCGAGATCGCGAAGTTGTTCTCCTTGTCGAAGGGCACGCGGCGGCGGACCCGGAGAATCGCCGTTCCCTGTTCGATCATCTTTTCGAGGTCCTCGGTGCGTTTCGGTACGACGCTGATGCTCGAGAGGCCTTCCTTGCGGACGACGAACCCGAACTGCTTCTCGAACGTCCCGTACGGGAGGAGGACCTTGTTGTCCGGCGACCAGCCGAACTGCTCCCCCTTTTTCTCCAGCACGCCGATGACCGTGTACCGCAGGCCGTTCAGCGTGATCACCTTGCCGATCGGATCCTCGTTCGGGAAGATCGCGTCCTTCACGTCCGCGCCGATGACCGTCTCGAGCGCGCTGTGCTCGATCTCGAGCGGCGTGAAGAAGCGCCCGTGACCGACGGTGTAGGCGGTCGCCTCCGGATACTGGTGGTCGACACCGAGCACGTAGGGGTTGTTCGCCTCGAGGCTTCCGTTCTTGAGGTGGATCTCCGAGTCGAACGTCCCCACGAGGCCGGAGACCGCCTTCGCGTCCGGCATCCCGTCGCGCATCGCCTTGACGTCGTCCATGGTCAGGTTGGGGCGGTGCTTCACTTCGTCTCTCGTCGGTCCGCCGCCGAAACGGTCCTCGTACTTCTGGAACTCGATGCGGTTGGCGCCGAATGCCTGGAGGTTCCCGATCACGTTGTTGTTGAAGCCGGTGACGATCGACACCATCGCGATCACCGTCGCCACTCCGACGACGATCCCGAGGACGGTCAGTCCCGAACGGAGCTTGTGCTCCCGCAGCGCGGTGAACGCGAAACGGACGTTCTCGGTGAATCCGCGGCGGACGGTTTCGAACAGGCGATTCATCGTCCCTTCCCTTCCGGCGTCACTCGAATCTCAGCGCCTCGATCGGCGGCATCTTCGACGCCGACGAGGAGGGGGCGAGCCCGGCGAGCAAACCCGTCAGCGTGGCGGTGCCGATGCCGATCAGGATGAAGACGAACCGGACGCGCGCGGGGAACACCTGGTTGACCGCCATCGCGACGAGCGCGCCGAGCAGGACGCCGATCACGCCGCCTCCGGTCGCGAGCAGCGCCGATTCGAGCAGGAACTGCCGCTTGATGTCGCGTCGGCGCGCGCCGAGCGCCATCCGCAGCCCGATCTCCTTCGTGCGCTCGACGACCGAGACGAACATGATGTTCGCGATGACGATCGCGCCGACGACGAGGGAGATGCCGGAGATGAGGATCATGAGGCCGAAGGCGCTCGCCGTGATGGAGTTCCAGAGCGACTTGATCGCTTCGGAGCCGACGATCCCGAAGGGATCGTCCCCCGAGAACGGCGTCTTCCGGATCGAGCGGAGAATCGTTCGCACCTCGTCCTGGGTGGCTTCCACGCCCGCCATCCCGAGACGCGGGCGTACGTAGATCGAGATGTCCGGCTTCGAGGTCATGACCTTTCGCACGAACGTCACCGGCAGGAAGACCACGGTGTCGCGGTTCTCCCCGAAGACGCTCCCCTCCTTGGTCTGGACGCCGATCACGGTGATCGGATAGCCGCCGAGGTAAAGGGTGCGCCCGATCGGGTTGACCGTCGGGAAGCACTGGTCCTTGACGTCGTAGCCGATGATGCCGACGGGCGCGCCGTGATCTTCCTCGGTGGGCGTGAAGAATCGCCCGGCTTCGAGGTCGATGTTCAGCATCGAATCCATGTTCGCGCTGTAACCCTGGATCGAGACCCCCGCGAGCTTCCTCGCCCCCGCGTGCACGTTCGACGACGTGTTCACGCTCGTCCCGACCGCCGCGCACGAGCGGCATTCCTTCTCGACGATCTGGGCGTCGCGTATCGAGATCGGCTTGCGCTTCTTGGCGAGCAGCCACTCCTGGCGCCCCCGGATGATCCCGTACTTCGTGAAGACGAGCACGTCCGGGCTGAGATTCATCACCTTGTCCTGGACGTAGCCGTTCAACCCGCTGATGACCGAGACGACCGCCACGACGGTCATGACGCCGATGATCACGCCGAGGAGCGTCAGGAAGGAACGCAGCTTGTTGCGCCGCAGCGCGGTGAGCGCGACCTGCAGCAGCTCCGCGAAACTCATCGCTCAGCTCGACGCGGACGCGCTCCCCGGTCCGGTCCCCTTCTTCGCCTTCTCGATCATCACCTTGTCGCCGTCCTTGATCGTCCGGAGCGCCTTGAACGGCCCCGTGATGATCTGCCGGCCGGCGTCGAGGCCGGTCTTCACCTCGACGGAGAGCTCGCCGGAAAGCCCGGTCTGGATCGGGACGAACTTCACCTTCCCCTTGTCGATCACGTACACGCCCTCTTCCGTCTTGACCTTTCCGGTTGCCGTCTTCTCCGCCTTCGGAGAATCCCGCACGACGACGGCGGCGAGCGGGATCGTGAGCACCGAGGGCTTCGTCCCCGTGATGATGTCGGAGGTCACCGAAAAGCCGGGGCGGATCGTGTCCGGCGGCTGGAGGACCTTGATGCGGACCTTGAAGTTGATCGCATCGGACGTGGTCGTGAGCCCCTGGAGGTCGGGATCGTTCGGGAGGATCGGCGAGCTGCCGACCTCGGTGACGATGCCGTCGAACGGATGGTTCGGATAGGCGTCGATGTTGACGAGCGCCTTCTGGCCGACCTTCACGTTCGGGACGTCGGTCTCGTCCACCATCATCACCGCCTCGACGGTCGACATGTCGGAGACCGTCATCAGCTGCGTGCCGGCGTTGTTCATCGTGCCGATCACGGTGACTTCCCCCTCCTTGATCGGAAGCGCGGTCACGACGCCGGAGAGCGGGGCGCGGACGGTCGTCTTCGACAGGGTGTCGCGGGAGGCGTTCAGGTTCGCCTTGCTCTGGTCGATGCGGTTCTGGGCGGCCTGATAGTTCGCGGTCGCGGTGTCGAGGGTCGACTTCGCCTTCTGGAAATCCGCTTCGGCGAGGATCTTTTCCTGGTAGTTCTTTCGGGCGCGCTCGTAGTCGCGCCGCGCCTGCTCCATCGTCGCCTTCGCGGAGTCGCGGTCGGAGAAGCTCGCGGCCAGCGCCGCGGCCGACCCCGCTTCGCCGGCGGCCGCCTGGTTCTTGTCGATCTGGAGCAGGAAATCCCCCTTGGCCACGTGGTCGCCTTCGCGCACCGCGAGATTGACGATCTGCCCCATGACGAGCGCCGAGAGATCCACCTTCTTCTCCGCCTGGACCTTTCCGTTGGCGGTCACCTTGGAGACGATGTCCTGCCTCTCGACCTTGGCGACGGTCACCCGCGGGATCTTGGCCTTCGCCGCCTGCATTTTGCCGAGCGCGACGAGCGCGAGAACGACGACGGCGACGCCGATGGCGATCTTCCACCCGCGGGAGAGCTTCCGGCGCGCGGGGGGCGCGGTGATGACCGGCGGTTCCTCGTAGGCGGTCTCGGCGGGAGACGACGGCTCGAATTTCGACGACATGGGCGTATTCCTCACTCCGGCGGCAAACTTCCGCTCTCTGGGCAATACTACGTCGTCGGCGCGGTTTTGTTTCCGGCGCGCGGCGCGCCAGAGCCCTCGAACGATGGGCTATAATCCGCCCCCCGACCCCGCGGAGGGGTGCTGGAGTGGTTGATCAGGCCGGTCTCGAAAACCGGTAAACCCGAAAGGGTTTCGAGGGTTCGAATCCCTCCTCCTCCGCCAA
>DATFVB010000031.1 GCA_035260525.1 Thermoanaerobaculia bacterium | reverse complement strand
AACTTCCCCCCCTTGCGCGAGACCGCGTAGACCTCCGGAAGGAGAGTGTCGAGCGACAGGATGATCCGCGACAGCGAGCTTCCCAGGATCTCGCGCCCCTTTTCCTCCGTCAGGAGCGAGGCGTTGGTCGAGACGCAGACGCCCGGGAAGAGGTCGATCGCCTCGCAGAGCCGCTTGTAGAGAAGCGGCTCGCCGAGCTCGTGGAGATAGCGCATCGAGAGGCCCAGCTCGCGCATCTCGGAGGCGACCTTCTCGACCATCCACCACGGCGCGTCCTCGTAGGGACGCTGGATGTCGTCCATCGGACACATGCCGCAGCGGAAGTTGCAGCGGCTCGTCAGCTCGAGGTTGAACTTCAGCGTGCGCAGCCGCAGACCATGCCGATCCCGGCTCATTTCGATCCTGAAAATGCGCCGCCGCTCACCGTGGCATTCTATAATGCGGCAAGTTGAACACGGTCGTCTTCGACATCGAGACCGTGGGCGTCGACTGGAGCTCCCTCGACGACGCCCAGCGCGCCTATCTCCTGAAGAACGCCAAGAGCGAGGAAGAGCAGCGTCTCGTCCCCGAATGGCTTTCCCTCTGGCCGATGACGGGGAAGATCGTCGTCCTCGCGATGCAGAACGTCGAGACCGGGCGCGGACGCGTGTGGTACGAGAAGACCGACGGCCGCAGCGAGGAAAAGTCGGAGGACGGGCTCTTCGATTACGTCGGGGACACCGAATGCGCGTTCCTCGACGAGTTCTGGAAGACGATGACGCGATTCGACCGCTTCGTCACCTTCAACGGCCGCGGCTTCGACTGCCCGTGGACGATGCTTCGCAGCGCCGTGCACGGATTGAAGCCGTCGAAGAACCTGATGGGATACCGCTACTCGGTGCGGCCGCACGTCGACCTCCTGGAGGTCCTGACGTTCTTCGGCGGCGGGGGCTCGGCGGCGCGCAAGTTCAACCTCGACTTCTTCTGCAAGACGTTCGGGATCGCGAGCCCGAAGGAGCAGGGGATGGACGGATACTCCGTCGGGCCTTATTATCGTGAGGGCCGGCTCGCGGAGATCGCGCACTACTGCCGCCGCGACGTGGAGGCCACCGCGGCGCTCTTTCGGAAGATCGAGGCGACGCTGCTGCCCCTGATGGACAACAGCCGCGTATGAGCGGCGACCCGGGAACGCCGCGGACGACCGCGGCCCGCGAACGCCGCGAGTAAGACGCGGCTGGCAACGAGCCGCGGCGACGCGGCGGGGGGGATCGAAGAATGTCGGAAAGAGCGTCTCGCCGGGTGCGCGTTCTCTGCCCCGCGCACTACCGCTCCGAAGAGGCAGAGCCGCCGTCGTTCGCGACGGTCGTCGTCGTCAACGAGCGCGGGCTCTATCTGGCCACGCCGAAGACGCTCTCCCCCGGGAGCGAAATCGACCTCTCGATTTCGCTTCCGGGCGAAAGCGCCACGTTCCGGTCGAAGGCTCGCGTCGTCGAGGCCTTCCCGACGACCCCGCTCGGAAGCGGACGCGTGCCGGGCATGGGATGCGCGTTCGTGCAGCCGCCGATGGAGCTCGTCAACGCCATCCACAACCTGACACAATTCTGAGCGGCCCGCGCGGCGATGCATCGAGCCGGGCGGGCGCGTGGCAGCCGCCCGCGGGCTTAACGTACGCGCCGGTACGCCGCGCCCGCGGGCCGGCTACCCCGCATCCCGCCGGGCTCGCGCCTCGCCGCGCTTTCGGGTTGTACTGAGCTCAGTTCGGTTTCCGGAGAAAATGGCGCCGTCTGCGGGCCCAAATCCTGCCCGAAAACGAAGCGTCTAGTCGCTCTTCGCCTTGACCAGCGTGAGCTTCTCGAACTGCAGGATGACCGCGACGAGCGGCGAAGTGCCGTTGCCGGACGACAGCTGGGAGATCGCGATCGGCACCGCGCCGTCGATCCGCCAGTCGATGAGCACCGTCTCCTCGTTGTCGAGGCTCTGGATCTCGATCGACCTGGCCGCGACCGACACCCCGTTCCCGGCGTCGTTCAACCATCCCGACAGCGCGCTCAAGCCCTTCGGCGTCAGGTTCAGCGTCAGGCGCGGCGCCTGCGCGGGGGCGACGACGAGGCGCGGCGAATAGGCGATCGCGGCGCTGCGCTCGAAGTCGATCGCGAACCCCGCCACGCCCGGCGTCTCCCCCCCGTCGATCAGCATCCGGAAGTTCTTCGGGTTCGGGTTCGTCGTCTGGGCCGACGCGGCCGCCGACACGGCGAGAAGCAGCAGGGCGATTCGAGCTTTCATCGCGGGCCTCCGCGCGAATCGTAGCACCGCGGCTCCGTCCTGTAGAATCGCGCCCATGCCGATTGCGAAAACCGACGTCGCCGACGAGTTCGTCGGAAACCCGAAGAGCTACGGCCCGAACACTCCGATCGAGGGCGTGAAGGTGCACCGCCTCCAACGCATCGTGGACGACCGCGGGTTCTTCATGGAGGTCTTCCGAAAAGGCGCGGCGGGAACGCACGGCGCCGAGCTCGCCGCGTTCTGGAAGGGCGTCGAGGCCGCGCAGATGAACTTCTCGATCGTGAGCGCCAACGATCACGTCAAGGGGCTTCACTACCACCTCGCGCAGGAGGACATCTGGTTCTGTCCGCCGCCCTCGAAGATCAAGATCGTCCTCTACGACGTCCGGAAAAGCTCCCCCACGTTCCGGGGCACGCAGGTGATCGTGGCGGGCGACGGAAAAGACGTCGTGGTCCGGATCCCGGAAGGGGTCGCGCACGGTTACCGGCCGCTCACGAACCCGTGCGCGCTCCTCTACGTCGTCACGAAGCCCTTCGATCTCGCCGATCCGGACGAGTACCGGATCGCGTGGGACCATCCCGCCATCAAGGCCCTCTGGGAGATCCCGAACGGGTGACCGCGAAGGACCCGTGGCTGCCCGGCGAGCTTCCGTGTCCCCGCTTCGAACGGCCCTGAAATTCATCGCCGCGCTGGCGATCGCCGCCTCGGGAGCCGGGCGGATGTCGGCGCTCACACTTCCCGCGCGAGTCTACGGAGCGGCGGACGGGCTGCCGGGCGGGCACGTGCACCGGATCGTCTCGGACGCACGGGGCTTCCTCTGGTTCGCGACCGACCAGGGTCTCGCCCGCTTCGACGGCGCCCGGTTCACGCGATATGGGGGACGAGACGGCCTTCCGATCGGCGAGATCAACGACGTCATCGTCACCCGCGACGGAGCGCTCTGGGCCGCCGCCGATTCGGGTGTCTATCGGATGGCCCGCGACGCCGTCCGCAGCGAGAAGCCGCCCTTCGCCGCGGTACCGGCTCAGGGCGACGCTCGCCTGGAAGCCGAGATGCTCGAGTCCGATCGAGCCGGCGGTGTGCTCGTCGGAACGACCGACGGGGTATTCGGCTTTCGAGGCGGCCGTCTCGTCCTCGTTCCTCCTCTTCTGCCCCATCGGATCTGGGACGATCACGCGGTCCTGTCGATCGCGCAGACGCCCGGGGGAAACCGATGGGTGGGCACGCTCGACGCCCTCTGGGCCGTGCCGAAAGGCGGCGGCCCCGCGCGGCGTTTCGAGTCGCGCCCCGTCGGCGGAACGGCCACGCGCGTCACCTCGCTCCTCGTCGACTCGCGCCGGCGGCTCTGGATCGGCGCGTGGACGGGCCTCTTCCGTCTCGACGATGCCGAGAGCCTGGCCAACCCGTTCGACGCTTCACGCCGGCTGATCCCGGACCCCGTCGAATCGCTCTTCGAGCGCCCCGACGGCGTCGTGTTCGCCGCCACGCTGCACTCGGTGATCGAGTTTCGCGACGGCGTTCCCCCGATTCGGACATCGGCGGCAGACTTCGGCGCTCCATTCGAGGACGTCGAGCTGCGAACCGCGACCGAGGATCCGGCGGGTAATCTCTGGATCGGAACCGCGGGAGGAGGAGCGATCCGGGTCGATCGCGAAGGTTTCGTTCGATATGGCCGGGAGGACGGTCTCGAAGCGACGCAGGCGTCGGCGCTCTTCACACGAGACGCGGGCGTTCCCTGCGTGGAGTCGAAGGCTCATGGACGGATTTTTCTCGCCTGCTTCGACGGCAAATCGTTCCGCTCCGTGCAACCGTACGTTCCGGAAGATCCGAAGAAAACCGGATGGGGGACCGAACAGCTCGCTTTCGAGGACCGCGATCGGCGAATCTGGCTCCCGACCGGGAGCGGGCTCCTCCGATATCCGGCGAAGCCGGGATTCGACGGGCTCGCACGAATAGCTCCGGAGCGAACATTCGACCGAAAAAGCGGGCTGTCCATCGACGACATTTTTCGCGTGTTCCCGGATCGGGCCGGTGATCTCTGGATCTCGGCCCTTTCTCCTTCGAAAAACCTTCTCGCGCGGTGGAATCGCGAATCGGACTCGATCGAAATCATTCCGGAAGGGGAGGGCCCGCCTC
>DATFVB010000030.1 GCA_035260525.1 Thermoanaerobaculia bacterium | reverse complement strand
CACGGGCTTCGTGACGACCGCGTTGGCGCCGATCGCCGCGTCGTCGCCCACCTCGACCGGCCCGAAGATCACCGCGCCGGGACCGACGTACACGCGGTCGCCGAGCGTCGGAACGCCCTCGCGCGGCCGCCCCTCCTCCTCCCCGCGGCCGCCCGACCCGATCACGACGCCGGGGCTCAGGTTGCAGTTGCGGCCGATCCTCGCCCGCGGGTTGATCACGACGTGCCCGAAATGGCCGATGTACAGCCCGCCCCCCACCTCCGCCTCCGGACACAGCGAGATCCCCGAAAGCACCTCGATCGCCTTGACGGCGAACACGGAGACGAAGTGCGCCGCGAGGCGGACGAAGCGGGACCGCGAACGCACGAGCGGATAGAAGAAGCGATACACCGCGGCGGCCCAGAGGCCCTGGCTCAGGAGGATGACCGCCAGCCGCGGCCGGGGCCGCAGCCGGTAGCGGTCGACGTCTTCGAGAAAGCATCGCCACGAGGACGCGCAGGCCCGCAGGAGGCGGGGACCGCGGGCGGGGGAGGACGTCGTCATCGCTTCTCCCTCAGGCCGCCCCCGCCCAGGAGTCCTGCGACCGGGCGTGGCGCGGGATCTCGTTCCAGCGGGCGAGGCTCCGCGCGATGCCGGCGAGCGCGCCGGCGATCTGCATCCACGCGTCCGCGCGCCACGGGCGCCGTCCGGCGGCGGCGAGCGCGCGCCCCGTCTCGAGGACGGCGAGCCTTGTCCATTCGCGGCGGTACGCGCGCGGGTCCGTGGCGAGCCATCGCATCGTGTGCGCCCGCCCCCAGGTCGCCGTCATCCCCAGGCGCCACCCCGAGCGCGCGTATGGCGCGGGGCCGCGGCGACGCCGCGGGTGGAAGGCGAGCGGCTGGTTGACGAGATAGAGCCTCCCGAACCGGCTCGCGCATCGGCTGAGCACGCCGTCCTCGCCGCGGCCGGCGCCCGATTCGTAGAGCGCGACGAGGTTGTCGAGGCACGAAAGCTCGCGCAAAACGTCGCGGCGGAACGCCATCGCTCCGCCCCACAAAGTGTCCACGGGGACCGTCTCTCCCGGCGGGAGGCCGAAGAATGAGACGGTCTGCCCTCCGGCCGTGAGCGCGCCCGGCGGGTGCGACGCGGTGCGCAACCATCGTTCCTTGAAGGAGGCGGAGTTTCGGCGCGGCTGCTCCCCGGGGCCGTCCCAGGTGAGCACGAAACCGATCCCCGCGACGGGTCCGCGGCGGGCCGCCGTTGCGCGCGCGCGTTCGAGCGTCTCGAGCGCGCCTTCGGCCAGCCGCACGTCGTCGTCGAGGAAGAGCACCCACTCCCCCGTCGCGTGGGAAAAGGCCCACCAGCGCTGCCAGGGGAGCGCCCGGCGGGACGACGGAAGATGACGCACCCGCCATCCGGGATGGCGGGCGGCGAAGCCCGCCACGATCTCCCGCGTCGTACCGCCGGCCGAGGAGTCGCTGACGATCACCTCGCACGGCGCAAGCCTCTGCCTCCCGATCGCGTCGAGCGTTGCGCGCAGCAGCTCGGCGCGTTCGTGTGTGGCGATGCAAACGCTGATCGACACGTTCCCCTCAGGCGTTCGGATGGAAGTCGGCGCGGCGGGGATGGGCCACCACGTTCTGCGGCCGGAACCCGCGAATGCAGCCCACGTAGAACTCCTCGTTGCGCGCGAGCACCGCGGGAAGGGAGAACGCTTCCTTCGCACGCCGGCGCCCGCCCGCCCCGAGGCGGCGCGCCAGCGCGTCGTCGGCGAGCAGCGAGAGGATCGCCTCGGCGATCTCCTCGGGGCGGTCGGGGTCGACGAGGAGGCCGTCCCGGCCGTGCTCGATCATCTCGGGGCCGCTCCCCCGCCGCGTCGAGATCGTCGGGCACCCCGCCGCCATCGCCTCGAGCGGCGCCAGCGCGAACGCCTCGGCGTAGGAGGGAAAGACGGCCGCACGCGCGGAGTGGAGGTTCGCGAGCACCGTGCTCCGGTCGACGTGCCCGTGGAAGACGACGGTCTCGCGCGCGGAGCGGGGAACGAGGGACTCGAGGTACTCCCGCATCGATCCTCCCCCTTCGGTCGACCCGTCCTTGCCGAAGAGGTGCAGCTCCGCGTCGCGCCGGCGGGCGACGACGAGCGGCCACGCGCGGACGAGCGGCACGACCCCTTTCTTGGCGGTGAGCGTGCCGGTGAACATCACGCGGCGCGCCGAGCGGTGCAGGCTCCGCACCGGGTCGTCGGCGTCGACCGGATTGTGGAGGACCGCGTGCGGCCCCCCCCGGAGGCGGAACAGCGATTTCGTCCGATCGGCGGTGTAGCGGGAGACCGAGCACCAGTAGTCGGCCCGCCGCAGCGCGCGGCTCTCGATCCAGAACGCGGTGCGCTTGATCGGCCGCCGCGTCTCGGCGGCGAAGTAGCTCGCCGAGCCGTGGAGGCGCACGACGACCGGAACCGGCAGCGCCGGCCACCCCGCGGTGTATCCCTGGTAATCGGGCGCCTCGACGAGGTCGACGTCGCCCGCGGCGCTCCACTCCTCGATCATCCGGAAGAGCGAGACGCGCGCGGGGACCCAGCCGAGCCGGTAGTCGGGCTCCCGGAGGCGCCAGACGCGGACCCCCTCGTCCTCCTCGTAGTTCGGCGCCCGGTACGACGGCGGATAGATCCCGACGACGCGAACGGAGTGGCCCGCTTCCGTCAGCCCGCGGGCGAGGAGCCGCGTCATCGTGCCGATGCCGCCGTGCGGACCGGGAGGGTACTCGCCGCAGACGAACGCGATCTTCACGCGGCCCCCTCGCGCCGGAGATCGCCGGCCGAAGCCAGCGACCGCAGCGCGTCCGACAGGCGCCGCGAAGCCTGATCCATCGGCTGCTCCACGTGGAGGTGCAGCCAGCGGCGGCGCGCTTCCGCTTTCTCCCCCGGATGCTCGAGCGCGTGCATCACGACCGACGCGATCTCCTCCTTCCCGCGCGCCCAGTGGACCGGCTGGAGCTGGTGAGTCGTCTTGAAGTGCGGGAGGCGATAGATGTTCTCGAAGCTCCAGTGCGCGTCGCGTTCGGGGGGGTCGTAGGCGATGAAGATCGCGGGCTTGTCGAAGGCCGCGAAGTCCATCGCCATCGTCGAGCCGACGTTGATCACCACGTCCGAGTGAGCGACGACGTTGACCAGCAGCGCGACGTCGTCGCGCGTCGGCACGATCGTCGCCCAGTCCGCGCCGTTCTCGGAGCGCCAGAGCGGATCGGAGACCGCGATCTCGGGGAACCGCGCGAGCACGCCGTCCCAGCGCGGCGAGCGATCCACGGGGCTCCGCCGGAAGAGGATCTGGGGACGGCGGGCGGCCGGGATCGTCCGCAGCCCCTCGGCGAGGTCGGCGAGGTACACGGGGTCGTGCGGCGAGGTGAGCTCGTCGTCGCCCGAGAAGCAGACGACGCGCCGCGCGGGATCGAGCCCGAGCTTGCGGAGGAAACGGTCGCGGGGCTCCAGCAGCGACGGGTCGCGATAGCTCTCGAACTGGGGCGTGCCGACGATCTGCACGCGGTCCCGGGACACGTCCGGGTAGAGCGCGAGGAGCTCGTCCCGCATGAACTCGCTCCAGACGTAGTAGCGGTCGGCCGAGACCGGCATCCGCCCCTTCGGGAGGTTGTCCCAGGAGTAGATGAAGGTCGCCGTCGGGATCCCGAGCCGGCGCGCCGCGATCATCGCGGGAACCGCGCGGAGCGACTTCTGGTGGCCGCAGAACACGGCGTCGGGCCGCTCGTCGGCGAGCAGCCGCTCGAAAGCGCGCGTGTGGGAGGCGCGGGACGCGAGCGCCTGGTGGAGGCGGTCGAGGAACACGATGCGCCGCGGCCCGGCGGCCGCGCGCCCGAGCGCTTTCGAGACGCGCTCGATCGCTCGCGCGGCGAGGCGCGACGGCGGCCGCCGCGGCTGGATCGGGGTGCCGGGGTCGAGCCGGAGCTGCCAGTAGAGCTGCGCGTGGATCTTCGCCTGCCGAACGATCCGCTCCGCCAGGCCGTCGCGGATCGCGGGGAGCTCCCGCCAGGTCACGGCGTTGCCCCACCGCTCCCGGAACGGGGAAATGTCGGCTTCGGAGAGCGCGTGCCAGACGACGACGAAACCGGATTCGAGGAGCCGGTCGACGAATTCCGTGCAGAAGAAATTCCGGATGCCGACGCCATTCGGGACGATGATCAGGAACCGGTGGCGCTTCATGCGCTCACCGCCGGCAGGCGATCGGCCGCCGTCCGGGCGAGGAGCCCGAGCCCGATCCACTGCCACACGAAGAAGCTGTTGTCCGAGGCGCCCCGGCGGTAGTCCGCCCACGCCCGCCGGACCCCGGCGGAGTCGAGCCACTCTCCGCCGCGCGCGGCGATCGCGTCCTCGATGCATTCGCCGGCCCACTCCGAAATCTCCCCGCGGAGCCACTCCCGCTGCGGGGTCTGCAGCGGGCGCTTGGGGGCCTCGACCACGCCGCCCGGCAGCAGCGGCGCCGCGATCTTCCGGAGCAGTCGCTTGCCGCGGTCTCCCTCGATCTTGCGCTCGGCCGGCTGACGGAGGGCGAGCTCGAACAGCCGATGGTCGAGGAAAGGCTCCCGGAGCTCGGTCGAGGAGCGCATCGACGCGCGGTCGTTGAACCGGAGCGCCCTCGGAATCTTGGAGTACCGGGCGTCGCGGTACTGGAGGTTCCGGAGCCGGTCGGGGAAGGGCGCCGGCGTCGAGACCTCGATCGCCCCGGCGCGGAACTCCGGCGCGAGGCAATCGGGCCGCACGGGGCTCTGCGCCGTCCCCTGGACGAGCGGCGCGCCCGTCCCCCGGTAGTAGTCGTAGCCCGCCCACTGCTCGTCCATCCCCTGGCCGTCGAGGAGCACGATCACGCCGCGGCGCCGCGCCTCCTCGAAGAGGCGCGCGTAGGCGAGCGTCGGGATCCCGCCGAACGGCTCGTCCTCCGATTCGGCGACCGAGGCCGCGAGCGCCGGGACATCCGCCGCGCGGAGGCGGCAGTCCACGTGCGGGTGCCGCGTCCGCTCGAGCATCGCCCGGACCCACGGGAGCTCGTCGTATCGCGGGTCGCCCGTCGAGAACGTGAACGCGGACACGTCGTCGTCGGCGCCGCGCACGGCGTGGACCATGCCGAGGAGCGTCGAGGAGTCGACGCCGCCGCTCAGGTTGATCCCGACGGGGACGTCGGAGCGGAACCGAAGCGCGACGGCGTCGGCCAGCAGCGCGCGATACTCCTCCTCGACTTCCTCCTCCGGCCGGCGGTCCCACCCCTGCCCCGATCGCTCGGCGAGGTCGTACCAGCGCTCGACGCGCAACGCCCCGTCCTTCCACGTCAGCGTGTGCCCGGGCGGCAGCGCCGAAACGCCCTTCCAGAACGTCCGCCCGGAGACGTCCGACATCCCCGACGCCAGGTACGCGGCCCAGACCGCCGCGTCCGGCTCCCGCGCGACGCCGGCGGCGTGCAGCGCCTTGATCTCGCTCGAGAAGAGGAGGTCGCCGGCCGGCCCGGAAGCGTAGTGGAAGGGTTTCACCCCGAAGCGGTCGCGCGCCGCCCAGAGGGTCTGCTCTCGATCGTCCCAGATCGCGAAGGCGAACATCCCGATCAGGCGGTCGAGGCAGGCCGCTCCCCACGCCTCGTACGCGGCGAGCAGCACCTCGGTGTCGCTCCGGGTGCGCAACGCGTATCGCGAGCCGAGCTCCCGCGCGAGCTCGCGGTAGTTGTAGATCTCGCCGTTGAACACGATCCAGCGCCGCCCGTCGCGCGACATCGGCTGGCGGGCCTCGTCGGAGAGGTCGATGATCGCGAGCCGGTCGTGGCCGAGGGCGGCGCGCGCGCCCGGCGAGACGAAGCTCCCCGTCCCGTCCGGCCCGCGGTGCCGCTGCGCGGCGAGCATCGCCGGCAGGCGCCGCTCCCCCGTCACTGATCCGACGATCCCCGCGATGGCGCACATCGCCCGGTCACCGCACCTCGGAACGCCGCACGGTCCATTCGCCGGCGGGGTGGAGGATCGCCTCCACGCGGCTGTGCCTTCCGGCCACGTCCAGCGGCACCTTGTCCGAGACGTAGCGCGCCTTGCCGAAATTCCCCCAGAAGAGCGCCTTGAAGTGCAGCGAATAGAGGCCGCTGTTGAGCCAGAGCGGGGGGATCTTGACGCCGATGGCGTAGTCGCCCCGCGAAACCGCCGCCAGACCGAGCTCCGTGCTCTCCTCCCGCAGGTGGAAGACCATCCGGTTCTGCATGTCCTCGACGATGCAGAAGAGCGAGAACCCCGTGACCTCCTGGCGCACCGCGAGCCGCGTGCGCGCCTCGAACGGCTCCGACTGGCCGATCGCGTTCTCGCCGGCGGGTCCCGTGACGCGGACGTGCGAGAACCCGGAAGCGGTGGTTCCCTCTTCCGTCTCTCCCCCTTCCCGCGCGGCCTGGAACGCGCCGATCTGGGTGAAGTAGGTCTCGATGCACGTGCCGACGTCCCCCGACTGGAGGACGTGGCCATTCTCGAGGAAGAGTCCCTTCGTGCAGAGCGAACGCACCGCCCCCATGTTGTGGCTGACGAAGAGCACCGTGCGGCCGGTTCGCGCGACATCCTCCATCTTGCCGAGGCACTTCTTCTGGAAGAGCGCGTCCCCGACGGCGAGGACCTCGTCCACGAGGAGGATGTCCGGCTCGAGGTGGGCGGCGACCGCGAACGCGAGCCGCATGTACATCCCCGTCGAGTAGTGCTTGACCGCCGTGTCGATGAACTTCGCGACCTCCGCGAACGCGACGATCTCGTCGAATTTCGCCTGGATCTCGGAGCGATGCATGCCGAGGATCGCGCCGTTCAAGAAGACGTTCTCCCGGCCCGTCAGCTCCGGGTGAAAACCCGTGCCCACCTCGAGAAGGCTGCCGACGCGGCCGTGGATCACCGCGGAGCCTTCCGTCGGCTGCGTGATGCGCGAGAGGATCTTCAGGAGCGTGCTCTTGCCGGCGCCGTTTCGGCCGATCACGCCGACGACCTCGCCGGGGCGGACCTCGAAGGAGACGTCACGGAGCGCCCACATCGTCGTGTCCGCCGAACGCGGCCGCAGGAACCGGCGCATGGGCGCCGTCATGAGCGAGGTGAACGAGTCGCGGATCGTCTTGTAGCGGGGACGGATCTCCCCGATCCGGTAGCTCTTCGAGAGGCTCTCGACGCGGATCGCGGCGGGCGCCGCCTCGCGCGGGAGTGCGGGGGGCTCGATCGCGGCGGGGGCGGCGACCGTCATCGGCGCACTCACCCGGCGCTCCCCGCGCGGCGAGCGGCGATCGCCTCCGCGCGTCTCCAGTCGTCCATCTCGTCCAGGTTCACGACGTCGTCCTCCTCCGAGATCCAGCCGGCGACCCGGTCCCCGTAGAGCGTCCCGCCCTCGAGCACGATCTGCGCGCGCACGACGTAGACCGAGCCGTCGCGGCACCAGGCGGGCGGCAGCGCCTGGCGCCGCGGGATCGGCGACGCCTCCCCCGTCGAGAGCCGCAGCAGACCGTCGTCGGACCGGAAGTACACCCAGTGCGGGTTGTGCTCGGCCGGGACCGGCACGACCGAGATCACGGAATCCGCGCCCGACCGCTCGAGGAGCGCGACACAGCCGTCGATCGTCGCGGGCCGCCGGAAAGGCGACGTCGGCTGGAGCAGGCAGACGGCGTCGTAGCGCTCGCCGTGGCGCTCGAGCCAGCGGAGAGCGTGCTGGACGACCGGAAGAGTCGGCGTGTCGTCCTCGGCGAGCTCCGCCGGCCGCAGGAACGGGACGGCGAGACCGGCCGCGCGGCCGGTCTCCGCGATCGCCTCGTCGTCGGTCGACAGGATGACCTTCGAGAGGGAAGCGGCCGCGAGGGCGGTGCGCGCGGTGTACTCGAGAAGCGGCCGGCCGGCGAGCGCCCGCAGGTTCTTGCGCGGAATGCCTTTCGATCCGCCGCGGGCGGGCACGAGCCCGAGCGTCCTCATGCGTACGCCAGCCGCTTCTCGATCGTGAGCGGCCGCTCGGCCAGCAGGCCCGCGATCGTTTTCCCCGCGCCGCCGTTGCCGTACACGTCGTCGGACGCATACGGTCCGTGGTCGTGCTGGCGGCGGACCGCGGCGACGATCTCGCGGCACGAGTACCCGACGTCCATTACGTTGCGCCCGCGGTCGCGGCCTCCCTGCCGCGAGCCGACGTTGACGACGGGCACGCCCAGATAGGCGCACTCGCGGATCCCGACGCTCGAGTTGCCGACGAGGCAGCGGCTCGCGCGGACCACCCGGAGGAAATCCGCGGGTGACATGTTCTTGAAGAAGCGGATGTTCTTCGGCTTCTCCGTCTCCCGGAAGGAGCGGATCGCGTTGGACGTCCCGTCGGATCCGGCGTCGACGTTGGGCCAGAACCAGAGCGTCGGGACGTCGAGCGTGCGGATCGCGTGGAGCGTCTCGGCCGCGTGCTCCCGCGCTTCCGCGTACTCGGTCGTGACCGGGTGCTGCAGGACGACGATGTAGTCGCCCGAAAGATCGATCTCCGCCCCGACGCCCCCGTACTTCCCGAAGGGATCGAACCGGATCTCCGGGTCCGCGGCGACCTCGGCCGCGACGTCGATCGAGGGACAGCCCGTGACGAAGACCGAATCGGGGGCCTCCCCCATCCGGAGGACGCGCTCGGCGGCCGGGCGTGTCGCGACGAAGTGGAGGTTCGAGAGCTTCGTCACCGCGTGGCGCACCTTCTCGTCGATCGAGCCGGTGATCTCCCCTCCCTGGACGTGCGCGACGGGAATGTTCATGTACGACGCGGCGACCGCCGTCGCGAGCGTCTCGTACCGGTCGGCGACCGTCACGACGACGTCGGGCTTCAGGTTGTCGAAGACGGTCGCGAGCTCGAGCAGCCCGAGTCCGGTCGTCTTCGCCATCGACGCGAGGTTCTCTCCCTCGAGGACCATGTAGACGCGGGCGGCGATCGGGAAACCGTCTTCCTCGATCTGCCGGACCGCCGAGCCGTAGCGGTCCAGCAGCGCCGAAGCGCCGACGACGAGCTGCAGCTCGAGATCCGGATGCTCCTGCACCGCGCGGATCGCGCTCTTGATCCGGCTGTAGCTCGGACGCGCCGTGACGGTCACGCACACGCGACGCTTCCGGGCACCGGCGCCGGCCCGCGCGCTCACCGCGCTTTCTTTTGGCGCGCTCACCGCGCCCTCCGTCGCCGCTCTCACCGCGCTTTCTTTTCGCGCGCTCACCGCGCTTTCTTTTCGCGCGCTCACCGCGCGACCTCCAGGTCCGCCGGGGCCAGGAGCTCGTCGGCGCGCACGTCGCGCACCAGACGCGCTCCGACGAGCTCGGGCAGGCGAGCCGCGGGGATGCCGCTGCCCGGCTTCTTCACGGCGAGGACCTCGCGCGTCAGGATCGTCCCGGCGGGCAGGTCTCGGCCCGCGACGACGCTCTTCGTGAAGAGGCCGCGCAGCGGCGCCGCCTCGCGCGCCGCGGCGTCCTTGTCGACGGGATGCGCGCGCATCGTCTCGATGAAGCGGATACCCTCGACGAGGAGCGCGAGCTCCTCGGGGACGAGCGACACCGGGACGTCGGGGCCGAACATCCGGCGCGAGAACGCGACGTGGACCTCGACGACGTCGGCGCCGAGAGTGGCCGCCGCGAGCCCCGGGAAGATCTTCCCCGAGTGGTCGGAGAGGCCCGCCGGAACGCCGTAGCGCTGCCGGTAGAGCTCGAGCACGTTCAATCCAATTTTCTCCGGAGGGCACGGGTAGGCGGAGGTGCACTGCAGGAGGGCGAGCGGGACGCCGCGTCCGCGCACCTTCGCGACCGCGGCGTCGATCTCGGGCCAGCCGCTCATCCCCGTCGAGAGGATCACGGGCCGGCCCGTCGCGAGGATCGTCTCGAGGAGCTCGCCGCTGCCCGTCTCCCCCGAGGCGACCTTCCACGCGGCGACGCCGACCCGGTCGAGGAGGTCGACCGCCGCCCGCGAGAACGGCGAGCTCAGGAACCAGAGACCCCGATCGTCCGCGTGCGCTCTCAGCCCCCGCCACCCCTCCTCGGAGAACTCCATCCGTTTCCAGTAGTCGTAGCGCGTCGCGTCCTGCGGGGAGAACCGGACCCGCCAGGGCTCGGCGGGCGTGCTCTCGGCGGCGGCGATGTGGGTCTGGAACTTGACGGCGTCGGCGCCGGCGTCGGCGATCGCGTCGATGAAGGCGTGCGCCATCCCGAGGCTCCCGTCGTGCGCCTGCGCAACCTCGCCGATCACGACGCATCCGCCGCCCGCCGCCCGCGGGCCGGGGAGCGCCTCGCGGAACCGCCTTCCCTCAGACCACATCGGCGAAGGTCCTCTCCATCCGGCGGAAGTAGTAGGCGCCGGCGACGAGCATCGAAACGGATACGACGGCGCTCGCGGCCACGACGGGGCCCGGCCGCGCGCCCGAGCCGAGCAGCGCCCAACGGAAACCCTCGACGACGCCGGTCATCGGATTCAAGCCGTAAAGCCATCCCGGGAGGCCGTGCGAAACGAGCCACTTCGTCACTTTCGCGGAGGGATAGATGACGGGCGTGACGAAGAGCCAGAGCTGGACGACGAAAGGGACGACGTACTTGACGTCGCGGTATTCGACGTTCAAGGCGGAGAGCCAGACCCCGACGCCGAGGGACGTCGTCAGGGCGAGCAGCAGGAAGAGCGGGAGGAGGACGACGCCCGCCGTCGGGTGCACGTGGTAACCCAGCATCATGCCGAGCAGGATCACGAACGCGATCGAAAAGTCGACCGTGCCCGCGAGCACCGACGACATCGGGATCACGAGGCGCGGAAAGTAGACCCGCTTGATCAGCGCCGAGGACCCGACGAGGCTGTCCGACGACATCGAGAGCCCCTGCGCGAAGAACGTCCACGGCAGCAGCCCCGCATACGAGAAGATCGGATACGGCAGCCCCTCGGATCCGACGTTGGCGAGCTTGCCGAAGAAAACGGTGAACACGATCATCGTCATCAGCGGCTGGAGCACGGCCCATGCGGCGCCGAGCGCGGTCTGCTTGTACCGGACCTTGACGTCGCGCCAGACGAGGAAGTACAGGAGCTCCCGGTAATCCCAGATCTCCGAGAGCCCGAGCGACATCCACCCGCGCGACGGGCGGATGACGAAGGTCGGCCGCTCCGCGGTATCGACGACGGCGCTCACGGCCGCCCCGCCTCGAAGAGCCGCAGCGCCGGGGGCTCCCCGGTCACGGCGAGCGCCGCGACGTAGCCGGCCGCCGGCGTCAGCGGCACGAGCCACCACCGTCCGACCTCGTCGGGATCGCGATGCGCGCGCAGGCGACGCGGCCCGCCGCCGTCGGCCCGTACCTCGAACGCGTCGAGCGGGAAACCGAGTCCATCTCCCCGTCCTTTCAGATAGGCCTCCTTTGCCGTCCAGACACGAAAAAAAGCTTCGGAACGGGTGCCTTCGGGCAGGGCCGCCAAAGACGCGACCTCCGCGGGAGCAAAAAACTTGCCCGCGATATCGGATCCGTCGTATCCGGCCCGGACGCGCTCGAGATCGGCGCCGATCTCCCCGGACGACGTGAACGCGATCAGGACGGCGTCCTTCGATCGGGACAGACTGAACCGGAGCGGAGCGTCCGGGAGCTGCGGTTTCCCCGCGGGACCGTATTCGAACCGCAGCTCCGCGGGCGACGCGCCGAGATATCGCGCGGCGAGCTCCCGCAGCGCGCCCCGGCCGGCCGCCCAGCGCGTCCGGTCCTCCGCGAACCGGAACGCCGCCGCCCGCTCGCGCTCGGCGGGATCGAGCAGTTGCCCCCACGCGGCGATCCTCTCCGCCGCGATCCCGCGCAGGTCGCACCACCACGCGTGCGCTTCGCCGGCGCCGATCGAGGGGAGCGTCATCGCGCCGCCGCCGCTTCCGCGCGCCGCGCGATCTCGCCCGCCAGCCCGGCGACCGTCGGCTGCTCGAAGAGCACCCGGAGCGGGATCTCGACCTCGAAGATCGACCGAAGGCGCGCGAGGATCCGCGTGGCGAGCAGCGAGTGCCCGCCGAGCTCGAAGAAGTTCTGATCGACGCCGATCTCGCCGACACGCAGGATTTCCGCCCAGGTCCGCGCGACGAGCGTCTCCGTCGCGGTGCGCGGCGCCTCTCCCGTCGAGCGCCGCTCCGGAGCGCGGGAGGCGAGGGCGCGCCGGTCGACCTTCCCCGATGCCGTGAGCGGGAAGGCGTCGACGAAGACGAATTCGGACGGAATCATCGGCTCGGGCAAGAGACGGCGGAGCCGCTCGCGGAGCGACGACGCCGCGACGCGACGCCCCGCGCGGACGAACGCGGCGAGCCGGCGCTCCGCTCCTTCGCCGGCCGCGACGACGACGGCGCCGAGCACGTCGGGATCGTCCTCGAGAGCGGCCTCCACCTCGCCCGGCTCGACGCGCACTCCGCGGACCTTCACCTGAGCGTCGAACCGTCCGAGGAAATCGATCGCGCCGTCGGCGCGCCGTCGCACGCGGTCTCCCGTCCGGTAGAGCCTTCCCGGGCCGAACGGGTTCGGCACGAACCGCTCGCGCGTCTCCTCCGGACGTCCGAGGTATCCGCGCGCAACCCCTTCCCCGCCGATCGCGAGCTCTCCCGCGACCCCGAACGGAACGAGCCGGAGTCGCGGATCGACGACGTGCAGCGACGTGCCGGCGATCGGGCGCCCGATCGGAACCGTCCCCGGTCCCGGGTCTTCGACGCGGCCGACGGCGGACCAGATCGTCGTCTCGGTCGGACCGTAGAGGTTCCACACCTCCCGGCCTCGGCCGAGGAGCGCGCGCGCGAGCTCTCCCGAGAGCGCCTCGCCGCCCGACAGGATCTTCAGGTCCGGCTTCCCCTCCCACCCGTCGGCCACGAGCATCGCCCAGGTGGCGGGCGTCGCCTGGAGGATCGTCGCCCTCGACCCGCGGAGGAGACGCGCGAGCGCGCTCGGGTCGGCGGAATCCTCGCGGGAGGCGACGACGAGTTTCGCGCCGGAGGCGAGCGGGACGAAGATCTCGGCGATCGCGATGTCGAACGTCGCGGGGGTCACCGCGAGCCACACGTCGGAGTCCTTCGCGCCCGGCTCGCGGACCATGGAACGGACGAGATTGACGAGCGACCGGTGCTCGACCACGACTCCTTTCGGCCTCCCCGTCGATCCCGAGGTATAGAGCACGTAGGCCGCGTTCTCCGGCCCCGCGGACCCGCCGCGGAGATCGTCGCCCGGCACCGCCGGTCCGTCGACGAGCACCGCCGGAAGCGACGGGCACGCGTCGTTCGCCTCGCCGGCGCGATCGGTCAGGACGAGCGATGCGCCCGAGTCCGCGACGATCGCGTCGATCCGCTCGCGCGGATGCGACGGGTCGAGCGGAACGAAGGCGGCCCCCGATTTCACGACCGCGAGCAACGCCGTCGCGAGACGGACCGACCGGTCGAGGAACACGGCCACCCTGCGCTCCGGCCCCGCCCCCGCGGCGCGCAGCGCGGCCGCGAGGCGGTCCGACTCGCGGTCGAGCTCCGCGGCGGTGAGCCGCTCGCTTCCGAACGAGACGGCGACCGAGTCCGGGAAGCGCCGGAGCCGATCGGCGAAGAGGCCGGCGACGGTCGCGGGATCACCGGCCTCGGGCTCCGGTCCGGCCGAGAGACGCCGGAGCGCCTCGCGTTCGGCCGCTCCGGCGAGGTCGATCGCGGAGAGCCTGCGGTCCGCGCCTTGCGCGAGGCCCGCGAGCACGTTCTCGAAATGAGACGCCATCCGTTCGACGGTCGCCGCCTCGAAGAGGTCCCGGTTGTAGGACCAGAGGCCAATCGGGCCCTCGCGGTCTTCCCCGACCGTCAGGGTCACGTCGAACGGCGCGGCGCCGTTGTCGATCGGCTCGATCGAGACTTGCAATCCGGGGAAGGGCGGGGCGGCGTCGAGGTCGCCGTGGAAGTTGAACATGAGCTGGAAGACGGGCGTGTGGCTCAGCAGCCGCTCCGGGCGGATCGCCTCGACGAGCTTCTCGAACGGAAGGCTCTCCCGGTCGAACGCGTCGAGCGCTTCGTCGCGGACGCGCGCGAGGAAGTCGGAGACGGTCGGGTCGCCGGAGCAATCGACCCGGACGACGAGCATGTTGACGAAGAGACCGATCAGGTTCTCCGTCTCGAGGCGCTTTCGCCCGGAGATCGGCGTCCCCACGACGACGTCGTCGCTCCCCGTCCACCGCGAGATCAGGAGCTCGAAGGCGGCGAGCAGGAACATGAAGAGCGTCATCCCGTGCCGCCGGGCGGCCGCCCGGAGCTCGCTGCCCGTCTCCGAAGAGAGCGTCCGTCTCAGACGTCCCCCGGTGAAGGTCTGGCGCGCCCCCCTCGGCCGGTCCGTCGGAAGCTCGACGACCGGGGGCGCCCCCTCGAGACGCCGGAGGGCCCGCCGGAGCGGCCCCTCGAGCGTTTCGTCGGTCATGGTCCGCCGCTGCCACTCCGCGAAGTCGCCGTACTGGACCGGAAGCTCCGGGAGACACGGGCGCTCCCCGGAGACCAACGCGCCGTAGAGCGCGGCGAGCTCGCGCAGGAAGACCGGGACGGACGCGGCGTCCGAGATGACGTGGTGCATCGTCCAGACGAAGAGCCGCCGATCCGCGGAAATCCGGATCAGGACTCCCCGCGCGAGCGGACCCCGTTCGAGATCGAAGGGGCGCCGCGCTTCATGGGCGGCGCGGGAGAGCGCGGCCGCCTCGCGGTCGCCTGAAATCCCGGCGAGCGGATCGATCTCGAGCGGCACCGCGGCCGGGGGATGGATCCTCTGCCGGGGCTCGCCGGATTCGTTCTCGAGAGTCGTCCGGAGCGACTCGTGGCGCTCCACGATCGCCCCGACCGCGCGCGCGAACGCTTCCTCGTCGAGCGGGCCTTCCAGACGCACCACGCGGGCGACGTTCTGCACGGGAAGCCCCGGCTCGAGCTCCTCCAGGAACCAGACCCGGCGCTGCGCGAAGGAAAGCGGCGCCGTCTGCCGCGATTCGCGCCGCCGCGGCCCGGCCGCCGGGCCCGGAGCGCCGAGATCGAGCGCGGCGAGGGCGCGCTGCGCGAGGCGATCCGCGGTGTCGCTCATGACGCCTTCGCCGCGCTTCCGGCGGGGATCGCCGGCGCGTCCGCCGACTCCTTTCCGCACGCGCGGGAAACCGCCTCCGCGAGTCCCGCGATCGTCGGGTTCTGGAAGATCGCCGGGAGGGGAAGCGGGACCGGGAGCTCGCGCCGGATCCGCGCCATCACGCGCATCGCGACGAGCGAGTGCCCTCCGAGCTCGAAGAAGCTCTCGTCGACGCCGATCTCGGGAAGGCCGAGCGTCTCCTTCCAGATCCCCGCGATCCACTCCTCGACCGGGTTGCGCGGGGGGGTCCGGGGACGCGCCGGCGCCCCCGCGGCGATCCGGGCGAGATCGACCTTTCCCGACGCGGAGAGCGGGAGCTCGTCGACGACCGCGATCCGCGCGGGAATCCACGCATCGGGAAGCTCGCGGGCCGCGAATTCGCGCAGGTCCCGGACGTCGGGCCGTTCGTCCGGTCTCGGGACGACGCACGCGACGAGCTCCGCCTCCGCACCCGCACGCCGGACCGCGACCGCCGCGCGACCGACCGCCGGGTGACGGCGGAGCGCCGCGGCGACTTCGCCCGGCTCGACGCGATGACCGCGGATCTTCACCTGGTCGTCGATCCGCCCGAGGAACTCGAGGGAGCCGCCGGTGAGCGCGCGGACCCGGTCTCCGGTCCGGTACGCTCTCCCGCCGGGGACGAACGGGTCGGCGACGAATCGCGGGGCGGTCTCCCCCGGCCGGTCGAAATATCCCTCCCCCACTCCCGCGCCGCCGATCCACAGCTCGCCGGCCGCCCCGGGCGGGGCGGTCCGTCCCGTTTCGTCGATCACGTAGGCGCGGACGTTCGCGATCGGACGGCCGATCGGCACCGTCTCCCCCTCGAGCGGCTCGGACGGGTCGAACCGGTGGACCAGCGCGCCGACCGTCGCTTCGGTGGGGCCGTAGTGATTCACGACGCGGCAGCCGCCCGCCGCGGCGGCGCGGGCGAGATCCGGCGAGAGCGGCTCGCCGCCGAAGACGAGCAGCCGGCGGGGCACGCCCGCGCTCTCAGCGGACGAGAGCGCCGCGAAATGCGACGGGACGATCTTCAGGACGTCGATCGCGCGGTCGCGAACGAAAGCGGGGAAGAGAGCGGGATCGCGCGTGACGTCCCGCGGCGGGATGTCGATCGTCCCCGCCGACGCGAGCGCCGGGAAGAGGCACGTATGGCCGAGATCGGCGGCGAGGCTCGACGGCGTCGCGAAGCGCAGGCCCTCCTCCCCCTCGAGGAGCTGCTGCCAGACGAACATCGTGTAGTTGACGAGGCCGTCGTGCCGGAGGAGCGCGAGCTTCGGCTCGCCGGTCGAACCGGAGGTGAAGATTCCGTAGGCCGGATCGGCGGGGTTCGAGATCGAAGCGCGCCGTCGTCCGCGACCGCGCATGCGGCCGGCTTCCAGCGGGAGGACCGCCGCGTCGCCGAAGTCGAAAAGCGCCGACGCGCGGACGTCGGCGAAATACCACCGGGCCCGCGATTGCGCGAGCTGGCGGGATAGACGCGCCGCGGGCTGGTCCGGATGGAGCGCCACCCAGACGCCGCCGGCCTTCCAGATTCCGAGGATCGCCGCGATCGCCTCCGGCGACGGGTCCGCGCAAACCGCGACGAAGGATCCCGGGGCGACTCCGCGTTGTTCGAGGAGCGCGGAAACGTTTTCCGCCGCACGGTCGAGATCCCCATACGTCATCGATCCCCCGGGGCCGGCGACCGCGGTCCGGTTCGCGTGCCGCGCGGCCTGAGCCTCGAAGAGCTCGTGCATGGCGAGTGCGGGGAACGGCGTCGGCTCCGCCCACAAGCCCGCGGCGGAGCCGGCCGGCGTTGCCGCCGGGGACAGGCGCTCATCCATTGTCATCGTTCTCATTTCCATCTCCCTCCAACAGCGCGGCCATCGCGACGGCGATCCTCCGCTTTCCGGCGTACGCCCGGCGGCCGTGCGCCGCGAGCGTGTTGTCGACGAGGAGCAGATCGCCGCGCCGCCACGACACCGCGGCGGCTTCCGCCTCGGCCGCCCCCCGAACCTCCGCGACGACTCCGTCGGGAATCGGCGAACCGTCGCCCCACGCGACGCGGCGCGGGAAGTCGTCTTCCGGCAGGAGATCGGCGAGCGCCTCGCGCACGTCGGCGGGCAGGCACGCCGGATGGTGCAGGAGGATCTGGTTGAAAAAGACCCGGGCGCCGTTGCGCCGGATCACCGCGGGACGCCGCTGCCGGATCCGCAGGCCTCCGTCCGCCGTCCATTCCCAGGCGATGCCGTCGGCGCGGCACCGCTCCTCGACCTCCGCCCGGTCGCCCGTGCCGAAGTACGCCTCCCACGCGACGTCGATTCCCGGGGTGAAGCGGCGCAGGTAGACGACGCCCGCGCGTTCGAACCGCTCCCGTGCCGCGGCGGGGAGCCGCTCGAAGACCCGGCGCCCGTCGGCGATCACGGTTTCGCCCCCTTCCGCCGCGGGCGAGAGGCAGAAGAAGGCGATCCGTCTCGGCCAGCGGGCCGTGTGCGCCCCCTCGTGATGGAAGAGGATCGGGAGCTCTGGCGGATACGGCGTGGCTCCGTACACTTTCCCTCCGAGCGCGCCGCGCGGGAGATCGCCGTAATTTCCGGCGAGCGGGCCGCACAACGCCTCCGCCGCCTTCTCGAACGCGGACGCGCCCGGCAGGTCGAAGCCGCGGAAGAGGACGGCGCCGGCGCGCTCGAGCGCCGCGTCGATCGCGCCGCGGCGCTCCGAGGACCAGCCCGCGAGGTCGATCCCTTCGGCGGACACCTCGAAGCGCGGGAGCACCCCCGAACGGCCGGGGGCGGCGCCGAGAAGCGACGGGGCGATCGAATGCCGGGCGCCCGCGAAAGCCGCCATCAGACCGCCCGCGTCCTCGGAAGCGCGCCCGACGATGCGCGGTCCGCCGGGATCGCCCGGTCGATCGCCGCCCGCAGCTCGCGCGCGAGCAGGCGGACGTGCGGCTCGACCAGCATGTTCTCGTGGTCGCCGGCGACGTGATGGACCTCGACGCCGCCGGACGCGAGCGCGCCCCACCCCATGTCGCGCCCGGTCGAATCCGCGACGGACCGGATCGCCGCGCGGAAGAGAGTGACGCGCCCCCCGTACGGTCGGGCCACGAACCGGCGGTTGGCGAAGTACCCCGCCTCCCGCACGCTCCGGAGCGTGCGCGGCATCGGTTTCGAGTATTCGGCGAAGAGGCGGTAGACGATCTGCCAGAGGCGGCTGCGGATCCGGCGGCGCACCGTGCGCGCCTTCTTCCGGATGTACTCGCCCCGTTCCTTCTGGAGCAGGAGGTTCTCCATGTGGTAGTCGACCCGCGCGAAGAAACGCGCGAGGCCGTGGCGCATCAGGACCCGCAGCGGCCGTCCCGCTCCCGTTCCCGGAGCGAACGTGTCGAAGAGCGCGAGCAGCGCGACTTCTTCTCCCTCGGCCTCGAGCCGGCGGGCCATCTCGAAGGCCACCTTCCCGCCAAACGACGCGCCGCCGACGAAGTACGGCCCGCGCGGGAGCACGGCCCGCATCTGCTCGATGTAATGCGCCGCCATCTCCTCGACGGTCGTGTCCGGCGGCGTCACGCCGTCGAGTCCCCGCGCCTGCAGGCCGTACACGGGCTGGTCCGCGCCGAGATGGCGGGCGAGCGTGTGGAATCCGACCACGTTCCCTCCGACGCCCGGCACGCAGAAGAACGGCGGACGGGAGCCGCCGCCCTGGATGACGACGAGCGACGACCACGGCGCCGCCCACCCCTCCTTGCGCATCACCGCCGCGAGCTGCGCGACCGTCGGCGCCTGAAAAAGCGTCGCGAGCGGGAGACGGCGGCCGAGGACGTTCTCGATCCGCGCGAAGAGCCGAACCGCCAGCAGGGAATGGCCGCCGAGCGCGAAGAAGTTGTCGTTGACCGAGACGCGGCGCGCGCCGAGCACGTCCTCCCAGATCCGGACGAGCGCGAGCTCGATGCCGTCGTGCGCCGAGACGCGCTCGTCTCCCCCCTCCGCGCAGGGATCGGGGAGCGCCTTCCGGTCGACCTTCCCGCTCGCCGAGAGCGGGAGCGCGTCGACGGGAACGAACGCCGACGGAGTCATGTATCGCGGAAGCCTCGCGAGGGCCCACCGCCGGATCTCCTCTTCCGGAACGCGCGCTCCGTCGCGCGGCACGATCCAGGCGACGAGGGACCGCTCTCCGGCCGCGTCGGGGCGCGCCTCGACGACCGCCTCGAGCACGTCGGGGTGCTCCTCGAGCGCCATCTCGACTTCCGCCGGCTCGATGCGGAAGCCGCGGACCTTCACCTGCGCGTCGAGGCGGCCGAGGAACTCGATCGTGCCGTCCTCGCGCCACCGAGCCCGGTCGCCGGTCCGGAAGAGGCGCGCTCCGGAATCGCCCGAGAACGGATCCGGAACGAACTTCTCCGCCGTCAGCTCCGGCCGGTTCCAGTATCCCCGGGCGATGCCGTCCCCTCCCGCGTGGAGCTCGCCCGGAACTCCCACCGGCACCGGGTTCCCGGCGCGGTCGAGGATGTAGACGCGGGTGTTCGCAATCGGCCGGCCGATCGGGATCGGCCCGCGAATCGCGTCGTCGGGAGCGACCTCGTGACAGCACGTGAACGTCGTCCCCTCGGTCGGCCCGTAGCCGTTCACGAGGCGCAGCCCCGGAAACGCCGCGAGCGCGCGGGCAACGTGCGGCGCCGAGAGGACGTCTCCCCCCGCGAGGAGCCGCCGGAGCGGTGCGAGGAGCGACGGGCGCTCGTCGACGACGAGGTGGAAGAGTCCCGCCGTCAGCCAGAGCGTCGTGACGCCGCCCCGCCGCACGGCGTCCTCGAGCTCCGAGAGGGACGGCGTTCCCGGGTCCGCCAGGGCGAGGCGCGCGCCGTTGCCGAGCGCGCCCCAGATTTCGAACGTGCTCGCGTCGAAGGAGAGCGAGGACGCCTGCAGGAACGTCTCGCGCGGACCGAAGTCCGCGTAGCGCGCCCCGCGGACGAGGCGGACGATGCCCCGATGGAGCACCGCGACGGCCTTGGGCACCCCGGTCGACCCCGACGTGTACATCAGGCAGGCGAGGTCGTCGAGGACGCCCGCCGCCGGAAGATCGTCGCCGGGCTGCCGCGAGATCGTGTCGCGGTCGCGGCGCGGGGAAAGGACCGGGATCGTAACGGGCGGGCAGTCGTCGGCGACGAGCGCCGAGAGCCCCGCGTCGCGCCGCATCCATTCGAGGCGGTCCGCCGGATACTCCGGATCGAGCGGAACGTACGCGCTCCCCGTCTTGAGGATCCCGAGCAGGGCCGCGATCATCTCGGGCGAGCGTTCGACGGCGATGCCGACCCGGGACCCCGGGCAGACGCCGACCGCGGCCAGCGCGCGGGCGATCCGGTTCGCGTTCCGGTTCAGTTCCGAGTACGTCCAGCGACCGCCCCGGAACTCGAGCGCGACGGCGTCCGGGCGCCGGCGCGCCTCTTCTTCGAAGAGCGCGGCGACGGTGGCGCGCGGATAGTCGGTGCGGGTGCGGTTCCAGTCGACGACGATCGTCCGCCGCTCCTCGTCCGAGAGCAGCGGCAGCCGCGAGACCGGGCGCCCGGGATCGGCGACGATTCCCGCGAGCAGATTCTCGAAATGGCGGGCCATCCGCGCGATCCGGGCTCCGTCGAAGAGCGCGGTGTTGTATTCCCAGGTCGTCCGGAGCCCGGCGGGGCCGTCGAAGACGTAGAGCGCGAGGTCGAACTTCGCCAGGCGCAGGGCGACCTCGACCGGCGAGCCGAGGATCCCGTCGAGGCGCAGCGGCTCGCGCGGGGCGTTCTGGAGCGCGAACATCGCCTGAAAGAGCGGGTTGTGCCCGCCGCTGCGCTCCGGACGGAGCTCCTCGACCAGCCTTTCGAACGGGAGGTGCTGGTGCTC
>DATFVB010000029.1 GCA_035260525.1 Thermoanaerobaculia bacterium | reverse complement strand
TTACGCCGGTTGTCGGGAATTCCGGGCCGGAAAACAAGACGCCGCGAGGCGGGAAGGAGTCGCGATGCTTTGGACCATCTTCGTCATTCTGCTCATCCTCTGGTTGCTCGGCATGGTCACGTCGTACACCCTGGGCGGATTCATCCACATTCTCCTCGTCATCGCCGTCGTGATCCTGGTCATTCGGCTGATCTCGGGCCGCCGGGTCGTCTGACATCCGGCTCGCGCGCGGTGAGATGACCCTCCCGCGGGCGACCGCCCGCGGGATTTTTGTATTGTCTGAACCCCGCGTCGCCGCTCGCCTCCCCAGTCCCGCGATCCGCCTTCGCTAAAGCTCCGGCGCGACGACGGCTATGCCGTAAAAACTCTGCCGCGGCGTGCAGCGCCGCCTCCGCCAGAGACCCCCGGGCGAGCGTCTGCCGCGGGCTCGCGACCTCTCGTCGCGAGCGGAGGCGCGGGTGGCGCGCGGTCGACTGTCCCGGAACTGGCCGCCGCGCACCATTCCTGTAACCCTATCCACAGCGTGCGCCGGCCAGGCCGGGACAGCGGCGGCGCGACAGGCCCCGCGCAATGCCGGTCGCCTCCCCAGTCCCGCGAAGCCGACGGCTATGCGAGTCCGTACGCCTTCAGCTTCGTGTTCAGGTTCCTCAGCGGCACCTTCAGCATGCTCGCCGCCTTTTTCTTGTCTCCCTTGGCGAACTCGAGCGTCTTGCTCAAGAGGCGCCGCTCGGCGTCCGCCAGCGATTCGCCGACCTTGAACTGGACGACGGAAGACGACGCCGCCGCGGACGCCGCAGGGACCTTCAGCGTCGGGTGGCCGAGCACGGAGTTCACCGCCGAGGCGCTGATCACGGGAGGGTTCGAGAGCACGTACGCGCGGTGAATCACGTTGCGGAGCTCGCGGACGTTGCCCGGCCAGGAGTGCTCGTTCAACGCCGCGATCGCCTCGGTTTCGATCTCGCGGAAACCGGCCTTCTCGCGCTCTTCGATCCTGTCGAGGAAGTGCTGCGCGAGCGGCGGGATGTCCTCCTTGCGCTGGCGGAGCGGCGGCAGGACGAGCGGGAAGACGTTCAACCGGTAGTAGAAATCCTCGCGGAGCTTGCCGCTCTTGATCGCTTCCTGGAGGTCGCGGTTCGTGCTCGAGAGGATGCGCGTGTTGACCTTCAGCTCCTCGTTTCCGCCGACGCGGCGGAAGGTGCGGGTCTCGAGGACGCGGAGGAGCTTGATCTGGAGATCCGCGGACATCTCCGTGACCTCGTCGAAGAAGAGCGTTCCGCCGTTGGCGAGCTCGAAGTAGCCCTGGCGCCTCTTGTCGGCGCCGGTGAACGACCCCCGCTCGTGGCCGAAGAGCTCGCTCTCGATGAGCGACGGCGATATGGCGCCGCAGTTGATCGCGACGAAGGGCTTCGCGCGCCGGCGGGAGAGCTCGTGGATCGTCACCGCCGCGACTTCCTTCCCGGTGCCGCTCTCGCCGATGATCATCACCGGCGCGTCGGACTTCGCGACGCGCGAGATCACGCTGAAGATCTCCTGCATCGCCTCGGACTTCCCGACCATCTGACCGAACCGGCCGCTCTTGGCGAGCTGAGACCGCAGGTCGTCGACCTCGCGCTCGAGGTCCATCTTCTCCGAGAGGCGCTCGAGCACGACGGAGATCTGCGCCGGCTTCAAGGGCTTCAAGAGGTAGTCGGACGCGCCGGCCTTCATGGCCTCGACGGCGGTATCGATCGAGCCGTGGCCCGTCAGGACCACGAACTCGCGGCTCGGGTCCTGCGCGCGGAGCTCCCGGATCAGGTCGAGGCCGTCCCCGTCGGGGAGCATCAGGTCCACGATGCACAGGTTCGGCGAGAACTCGTCGAGGACGGCGCGCGCCTTCTCGAGCGTCCCGACGCTCCTGGTCTCGGGATGCGCATCGATCAGCAGCTGCTCGAGTCCCCGCCGCGTCGCGGCGTCGTCCTCGACGATCAGGATTTTCATGCGGTCTCCGGAAGGAATCGCAGGACGGCCCGGACGTTGGGTCCGGCCTGCGCGAGCGTGAGATCGGCGCCGTTGCTCTGCGCGAGGCGGCGGGCCCGCAGGAGGCCGAACCCGCGGCCGGGGCTGTCCGCCCCCTTCGCCGCTCCGAAAAGGTGTTCCGGGTCGCCCGAAGGGAGCGCTCCCGGAGATTCGCAGACGATTTGCGGGGGGCCGCCATCCTCCGCGACGGACCATCGCACCGTCCCCGGCGCGGTCGCATGCTGGAAGGCGTTGGCCGTCAGCTCCGAGACGACATCCCCGATCTCGTGCGCGGAGCCGAACCACCGGGGACCGTCGGTCGCCGCCGGGAGCTCGAGAGCGAGGCCGCGGCGCTCGAGGTCCTCGCGGAACGGCTCGGCCGACCGATTCACGAGCGGGATGAGCGCGTGCTCGGCGGGCGCCTCGTCCTGCGTCCGCGAGAGCTCGCTGATCCAGTCGAGCATCTGCGATGCGTTTTCGAGCGCCTGCTGGGACACGCGCAGGTTCTCGAGGACCGCCGCGCGGTCGAACGTCTCCGCCTTCTGGATCCGGCGAGCCGCGACCTCCAGATGGAGGGCCGCTCCCGAAAGAGGCGTCGAAATTTCGTGCCGGAACCGCCGAACGAACCGTTTCATCGCCTCTCCGCGGTCACGGTAGTACCGAATCTGCGCCGAACCGTCTCCGTTCATCCCCCGACCACCGCCGCGAGTGTAGCCGAAAAACGGAACGAGGGGGGGAGGCGGCCGCCGAGACCCTCCGGGCGAGCGGACCCGTTTCGGCAGAGGGAGCGCCCGCCCGCCCGCGGGGATCGGACGTGCTACGATCGAAACGGCGCGCCGCGCCGTCCTATGGCCAAAATCCTCCTCATCGACGATTCGGAAGAAAACCGGGCGGCGATCGAAGCGCTGCTCTCGGACGAAGGCCACGGCCTGGAAGTCGTTTCCCAGGGGCGGCTCGCCGTCTCCCGCGCCCGCGCGGCGGAACCGGATCTGATCCTGATCGACCTCCTTCTTCCGGGCATCCCGTCGTGGCATCTCATCCGCGACCTCCATCGGGACCCGGCCCTGATCGGCGTCCCGATCCTCGGCGTGAGTCCGGAGGCCATGGGGGGCGCGCGGGAGCGGGCGCTCGCCGCGGGATGCGTCGCGTTCATCGGCGTACCGATCTGCCGGGAAGGCGCGCGGGGAACGATCGCGCATCACCTCCGGGAGCGGGAGCAGAACGACATCACCCAGACGCGGCCGCTCGCCTTCGGAACGCCGTCGATCCGGACGCGACCGCGCGCGCGAGTCCTCCTCGCCTCGGCGGACTCGGACTTCCTCCACCTGTACGCGGCCACGCTCCGGTACCGGCGCTACCAGGTGGAAACCGTCTCATCGGCGGCCGGGATCCTCGACCGCATCGACGCCGAGCGGCCGCACCTCGTCGTGCTCGACCGGACGCTCTCCGACGGCCCGGGGGTCGAGGCGTCCCGCCGGGTCAAGGCGCGGCAGCGCGATCCTTTCGTGCCCGTGCTGCTCCTGGTGGACCCCGGCGGGATGGACGCCGCGATCGCCGGCTCGGGGGCGGACGACTTCCTCGAAGTCCCCTTTCCGGAAGTCGAGCTCCGGCACCGTGTCCGCAGCCTTCTCTTTCTCGCAAGCGCGGTGGGGGGAGAGCGCGACCGGAGCCGTCAGCTCGCGGCCGTCGCCCGGCAGATGTCGATCGGCCTCGTGCTGGTGGATCCGGAAGGCCGCATCATGCTCATGAATCAGCCGAGCGCCCGGATCCTCGGCGTGACTCCCGGCGAGCTGCGCGGCCGGTCCGTGCGCCACCTCTTTCGCGCGGCGCGCCTCCGGCGCGAGGACGGGTCGGCGCTCGCACCGGACTTCGACGCGTTCCGGCGCTTCCGGTCGGCGGGACAGCCGGCGGCACGCGACGTCTATCGGCTCGCGGACCGCGAGGGGGGAAGTCCCGACATACCGGTCGAGATCGCATGGACGGCGGTCGTCGACGGCGCGCGCAAGTTCCGCGGCGCGGTCGTTTCGGCCCGGCGCCTGTCGGATGACGCCGAGTCGCAACGCGCGCTCGCCGACGCCTACGACCGTTTGATGGAGGTCGACCAGCTCAAGTCCAAGTTCCTGTCGACGGTCTCTCACGAGCTCCGGACGCCGCTCAACACGATCATCCTGCTTTCGCACGTCCTGACGAGCGAGCCGTTGCAGGCCCGTCCCGCGGCGGCTCGGGAGCGCGATCTCCAGATCATCCGGCAGAGCGCGAACGCGCTGCTGCACATGATCAACAACCTCCTCGACCTCGCCCGGATCGAGGGGGGACAGGCGGAGCTTTCCCCGGAGCCGGTCGAGATCCGCCGGTTCCTCGCCGAGACGATCGAGATCATCGCCCCTCAGGCCGAGAAGAAGAAGCTTCCGGTGCGGCTCGCGGCCGGCGACGACCTTCCGGAATGGGTGGATCTCGACCGCGACAAGACGCGGCAGGTCCTGCTCAACCTCCTGTCGAACGCCGTCAAGTTCACGCAACGGGGCGAGGTCGTCCTCGAGGTCGGCCGGACCCCCGCCGGGTCGCTCGCCTTCTCGGTCCGGGATTCCGGGACGGGGATCCCCGCCGACAAGCTGCCGATGATCTTCGAGCCGTTCCGTCAGGTCGCGCAGGGAGAAGCCGCGTCGGCGGGCTCGGGTCTCGGACTCTCGATCGTCAAGGAGCTCGTCCACCTGATGGGAGGGGAGGTCACGGTCACGAGCCGCCCGGGCGACGGATCGACGTTCCGGGCGGCGATCCCCTGTCGCGTGGCCTCCGGGACGTCCGCCGCGGAGGGAACGCGGCCGGTGCCGCGGCCGCTCCGGCGTCCGCGGATCCTCGTCGTCGAGGACGACCAGGACTCCCGGTACGGGCTGCGGACGGTGCTCGAGATGGAAGGCTACGAGGCGTCCGAAGCGGCGACCGCCGCGGAGGCGATCGCGGCCCTTTCGGGCGGCGCGTTCGATGCGGTCTTCATGGACATCAGCCTTCCGGACGACGATGGAACGGCGGTCATCCGCCGCATTCGCTCCGACCCCTCGACGGAGGGGCTTCCGATCGTCGCGCTCACCGGGAAAACGTCCGACGGAGACCGCCGGAAGATCGACGAGTCCGGAGCCTCGGCGTACCTGTCGAAACCGGTCGACGTCAAGAACATGCTGAAGACGCTGGCGAGCCTCCTCGACGGCGTCGAAACCGCGGCGCCGAGCCCCGCCCGCTGACCGCGCGGGCTCCCGCTCGCCGGTGCCCCGGCCCGGGCTAAAATGAAGCAACGGAACATTTCCCGGGAAGCTGCGTTCTTGAAGGCGAGGAGATGATGACCGAGATCGACGACCGCG
>DATFVB010000028.1 GCA_035260525.1 Thermoanaerobaculia bacterium | reverse complement strand
CCGTCTCGCCGAGCTACGGCGTGATTTAGTCGAGAGTTCGCGCGAGCCGTAAGGGCCGGTCGATGCCTATAGGGTCGCGCCGAAGCTTCAGCGAAGGCGGACCGGGCGCCCGCGAGACCCTGCGATCCGCGCGTTTTCTGTCATACCCGCGCAAGCGGGTATCCAATCCTGGGTCCCCGCTTTCGCGGGGACGACCGCTTCGCGGTCGCCTCACCGGGATCTCGCGGCCGGCCCGCATCCCGTCTCGCTCGCGTCTCGCGGTGCTTTCGGGTCTTGGCGAGCGGAAGGTTCGGCCATCACTCGCCCGCCGCCCGAACGGGCCCGCCGATGGCGTCGCTGGAAAGCGCTCGGCCGCAGATGCGGTCGAGACAGGAAAACGGCGCGGGCCGGGATTCCGGCCGGTCCCGGCCGTGATATAAAAGACCGAACGGACTAACGAAAGGGCTTGCTTTTCATGGCGTCTCCCGACCTCATCATGTATGACGAGGAATTCCAGCTGATCAAGGAGATCATCTCGCGTCTCCGGGTCGATGCGAATGCCAAAATCGTTTTTCTCGTCGACAAGAACGGCCAGCAGATCGCGGCCAACGGCGACCTCGAGTCGGTCGACACGACCTCGCTCGCGTCGCTGACGGCGGGCAACGTCGCCGCGACGGACGGTCTGGCGCGGCTGATCGGGGAGAAGGAGTTCTCGATCCTCTTCCACGAGGGGGAGAAGGACAACATCCACATCTCGATCGTCGGCCAGCGGGTCATCCTGGTCGTGATCTTCGACGACCGCTCGTCC
Source organism: Thermoanaerobaculia bacterium (assembly GCA_035260525.1). Lineage (NCBI taxonomy): Bacteria > Pseudomonadati > Acidobacteriota > Thermoanaerobaculia > Thermoanaerobaculia bacterium. The sequence continues at coordinate 12,734 of DATFVB010000028.1, read as the reverse complement.
CTCGGCCTCGTCCGCCTCCGTGTGCGCAAGGCGTCGATGGAGCTCGAGAAGGTCTTCCAGGACCTCCTGAAGAAGGTGGAGGTCGAGAAGGCGAACATCGCGAGCGGCTTCGAATCGCCGTTTGCGGAGATCACCGACGAGGACATCGACAACCTCTTCTCGGAGTAGAGCCCGACCGCCGATGACGTTCATCAACTACGCCGCCCGGGAAATCAACTGCAAGATCGTCTTCTACGGCCCCGGGCTCGGCGGCAAGACGACGAACCTCCAGTACATCTACGACCGCACGAACTCGAATTCGAAGGGGAAGCTGATCTCGCTCGCGACCGAGACGGACCGCACGCTCTTCTTCGACTTTCTCCCGCTCGACCTCGGGACGGTTCGGGGTTTCCGGACCCGCTTCCACCTCTACACCGTTCCGGGACAGGTCTTCTACGACGCGAGCCGGAAGCTGATCCTCAGGGGGGTGGATGGCGTCGTCTTCGTCGCCGACTCGCAGCGGGCGCGCGCGGAATCCAACGTCGAGGCGCTCCAGAATCTCGACAAGAACCTGAAGGAGCAGGGGTACGACCTCGCGATCATCCCGTACGTCCTGCAGTTCAACAAGCGCGACCTGCCGACCGCGATGGCGGCCGACGAGATGTACCAGCAGCTCAACATCAAGGGGGAGCCGACGTTCGAGGCCGTCGCCCCGCAGGGCGTCGGCGTGTTCGAGACGTTGAAAGCGGTGGCGAAGCTCGTACTGCTCGAGCTCAAGAAGAAATAGACAGCTGAGGTCGGGTTGGGCGGCGCGGCGATGCATCGAGCCGGGCGCGCGCGTGACCGTCGCGGGAGCGGGCTCGGGGGACGGGAGCGCGTGGCGGCGGCGCCGCTCGTCGAACGAGCGACTCGACCGCGCCGCCGCCACCGCCTTCGCCTGCGCTCCCGCTCCCGCATCGCGGAGCTTTCGTCTCGGTTACTTCGGGCGAAAGCTTTCCGCGATGCGGAGGGCCCCGAGGTGCAGGTCATTGAGCAATGCCGCCGCGGCCGGCCCGCATCCCGTCCGCCTTCGCCGAGGCTTCGGCGGATCGAAGCGAGGACACCGCCTTCCGAGCCAAGAAACGTCATTCGGCGATCGATCCGCCATAGCTCGTGAGAGCGACGGCGGACCGGGCTCGCGCCCCCCCACGCCTTGCAGGAAGGTGATCTTTTCCTGGCTTGCTTTCGGGCCCCGTCGGAGGACTCCGTCTTCCGGCAGGTCTCCCGCGCTCGACACGATGCGGGAGCGGTAGTCGTCCGCCGCGGCCTCGTGGGCGCCGCTCCTTCTGTCACCCTGAGCGAAGCGAAGGGTCTGCTCCCGATGAGGGTTTCCCGGGCGCCGAGTTAAGCGGCTCTGCCGCTTCAACTCGGCGCTGCCTACTTCGTCTTGCGGAGCTGCGGCCCGCGCCGGCGGCGCGCCAGCGGCAGGAGCCGCTGCGCCGAAACGCTCTCCGGCTTTGGCTCCGCCGCCCGCGCCCAGCGGCGCAGCCCGTCGAGACGGGCGAGCGCCGCGTCCCGGGCGATGCGGCCGAGAGCTCCCGCATCCATCCGGCGGCGCAGCCGGGCCGCCTCGTCCGCGAGCATCCGCTCGTAGGCGGCGAGCGCCTCCGGCGCCCCCTTGCCGAGCGCCCGCCCGATCGCGAGCCGGGAGAGGGTCTCATCGCGGAAAGACGGGATGCGCGGCGGCTCGGCGATCCAGCGGGCGAGCTCGCGCCGGCCGGCGACGGTCACCCGGTAGCGGTAGCTCGCCGGCCCGGCGGAGGGTCCGATCACCCGGCCGGAGAGGAACCCCGCCCGCTGGAGCCTCCCGAGCGCCGGGTAGATCTGGGAGAGCTCCGCCGTCCAGAGGGGCGCGAGCTCCGTGTCGATCCGTCTCTTGAGCGCGTATCCGGAGGAAGGACGATCGGCGACGAGGGCGAGAAGGATGTGGTTGAGCGACACGGTCAACTATATAACTGTTGATATAGCGTCGGCGCGGTGCGGCCTGAAAAAAGGACAAAAAAAGCGGGGCCCGAAGGCCCCGTATGAATCCGAGACAATGGCTTAATTACTTCTTCTTGCTGGACTTCTTGGCAGTCGCCTTCTTCTTGGGAGCAGCCTTCTTCTTCGTGGCCATCTCTTCACCTCCCTCCCGGTAGTCGATTGACACTCCGGTTCGTGGGTGCTATGTTGGCCCTCCTGGTTGGGAAGGGGCGTAACACCTGCGAACTGTCACTACCGTCGTTCTGTAGGAACATCCGCTCCTGAAAATCGCCGGAGGGCTAGATCCCCTTCGGCGATTTCATTTTAAGTCTTTTTATACCGGACGCAAGAAATATTTCTTGATTTTCGAAAAATCTTTTCGCAGGGAGCTCCCGCGATGAAGCAGAAAATTTCTCTCGCGCACTCGCCCGATTCCGACGACGCCTTCATGTTCTACGCGCTCGCGGAGGGGAAGGTCGATGACCGCGGATTCGACTTCGTTCACGAGCTCTCCGACATCGAGACGCTCAACCAGCGGACGCGCCGCGGCGAGCTCGACGTCTCCGCCATCTCGTTCCACGCGTATCCCGACGTCGCGGACCGTTACGCGCTCCTGCCGCACGGCGCTTCCTTCGGGGATGGGTACGGGCCCGTCGTCGTGGCGGCCCGGCCGCTCGCTCCGGCGGACCTCGACGGAGTCGTCGTCGGGATCCCGGGGGAGAAGACTTCCGCGGCGCTCGCGCTCCAGCTCTGGCGCCCGGGCACTCGAACGACGCTCGTGCCCTTCGACCAGATCCTCCCCCGGGTCCGCGCCGGGGAGCTCGCGGCCGGCGTGATCATCCACGAGGGCCAGCTGACGTACGCCGAAGAGGGGCTCCACGCGGTCGTCGATCTCGGCGCCTGGTGGCTCGCCGAAACGGGCCTTCCGCTGCCGCTCGGGGGGAACGTCATCCGCAAGGCGCTCGGGCCCGGGACGGTCCGCGCGGTCTCCGACGTCCTCGGCGAGTCGATCGCCTACGGCCTCTCCCACCGGGAAGAGGCGCTGACGTACGCCATGCGATTCGCGCGCGACCTCGACCGTGACAAGGCGGACCGGTTCGTCGGGATGTACGTCAACGACTGGACCCGGGGCTACGGGGAGAAGGGCCGGCGCGCGATCGAGCTCTTCCTCGGGCGCGCGGCCGCAGCAGGGCTCGTCCCTTCCGTCCGGGTCGAGTTCGCCGGGGAGGGTTCCTGAAGAAGGCGGTCGCCGCGATCCACTTCGCTGCGCTTGCCGTCGCGTTTGCCGCCCCGATCGCCTTCACGGCCGCGGTCGCGCCGGCGGTGCTCCGGCTCGCTCCGGACCCCCGTTCCGCCGGGGCGCTGATCTCGGCGATCCTCCGCTCGGTCTGCCGCCTCCTCGAGATCTCGTTCGCGATTCTCTTCTTCACCACGGGGCGGATCGCCCCCGCGGCGCGCTCCCGCGGCAACGCCCTGCTCCGCCGCGTCCCGGCGCTCGGTTTCGTCGCGGCGCTCGCGATCGGGACGGTCGTGATCCCGGTGATGGAGCGGATCCGGCTGCACCCGGAGAGCGATCCCGGACGCGTTCTCTTCGCCCGCTACCACGGGATCTCGACGCTCTTTTTCGCGATCGCCTTCCTGTGCGCGCTCTTCCTCCTGGTCGGAACCGCGCTCGGCAGCGGGCGCGAGCCGGCGGAGGAGGTGCCGACGATCGTTCCGTCGGCGCGCTGAGGGGAGAGCTCCGCGACCCGGGAGCGGGAGCGTTGGCGAAGGGGATGGCGCCGGGCGCGGTCGAGTCGCTAATCCGACGAGCCGCGGCGGCGCCACGCGCTCCCGTTCCCCGAGCCGGCTCCCGCGACGGTCCGGGGACGGGCCTCGTTCCCCTCCCAGCGGTAGAACCCCTCGCCCGCCTTCTTCCCGGTCTTTCCTTCGGCGACCATCTCGCGAAGGAGCGCCGGCGCCCGGAATCGCTCCTCGGACAGCTCCCGGGCGAGCGCGTCCGCGATCGCCAGCCGCACGTCGAGCCCGACGAGGTCCGAAGTCTTGAGCGGTCCCATCGCGTGCCCGTAGCCCGCCTCCATGGCGCGATCGATGTCGGCCGGGGAGGCGACCCCTTCCTCCACCATCCGGATCGCCTCGAGGCCGAGCGCGACCCCGAGCCGCGACGTGGCAAAGCCCGGCGAGTCCCGCACCTCGATCGATTCCTTTCCCAGCGAGGCGACGAAGGCCCGGGCGGCAACAATCGTCTCCGGCGTGGTCTCCGGGCCGACGACGATTTCGACGAGCGGCATCGCGAGCGGAGGGTTGAAGAAGTGGATGCCGATCACGCGGCCGGGCCGCCGCGTCGACCCGGCGATCTTCGCGATCGAGAGCGAGGACGTGTTCGTGGCGAGGACGGCGTCCGGCGCGGTCCGGTCGAGCTCCGAGAAGATCGCTCGCTTGACGTCGAGCGACTCGGGCGCCGCCTCGACGACGAGATCGGCGGCCCGCGCGGCTTCCTCGACCGACGCCACGGGGCGGAGGCGGCCGAGCGCCGCCCGCAGCTCGGCGTCGGTCATCTTCCCGCGGGCGCGCGCCTTCTCGAGGAGAGCGGCGACGGCCGCGGGAGCCGAGGCGACCGCGGCGGGCACCGGATCGTGGATCGACGTCTCGTACCCGCGCGAGGCGCAGAGAGCGGCGATGCCGCGGCCCATCGTGCCGGCACCGACGACGAGAACGCTCCGGATTTCGGGCGGCGAGCTGTCCGACGGCATCGGGCCGCGATTATAGCCGTCGGACTCCAACGCCCCGCCGTTGTCATGAGGGTCTGGCTCACGACGGCGAGACGGCGGACACGAAACGCCGGAGCTGTAAAACGACCGCTATGGTCCTTTCCGGACGAGGGCCGGCGTATAGAACGACGGGCCCCGCACGTTCTCATCCAGCCGGAGGCGGTGGAGAATCGGAGGGAAGGCGCGCTGCTCGCAGTCCATCCGGTCGCAGAGCCGGCAGGTCACGCCGATCGGGACGGCCGCCTGGAGATGCGTCAGGTCGAGGCCGTCGGAATAGACGAGATCGCGAGCATGACTGGCCTCGCAGCCCAGCGAGACCGCCAGCAGCGTGTGCGGCGCGCCATAGCCGCCGTGGTCCTTCCGGATCGTCCGGGAAACGCAGAGGTAGGTCGCGCCGTCCGGCATCCGGGAGAGCTGCGTGCGGATCATGCCCGGCGTCATGAAGGCCGCGTGAACGTTCCACTTCGGACAGAGACCCGAGAAGCGTGCGAACCGGATCCCGGAGGCCGAAAAGCGCTTCGAGATGTTGCCGGCGATGTCCACCCGGATGAAGTGGAAGGGGACTCCCTCGTCGCCGGGACGCTGGAGGGTCGTCACCCGGTGGCAGACCTGCTCGAAGCTCGTCCGGAACCGGTGCCCGAGGAGCTCGACGTCATAGCGCAGCTCTCGGGCCGACGCGGCGAAGGGCGCGTACGGCATGAGGAGCGCGCCCGCGAAGTAGTTGGCGAGCGCGATCCGGGCGAGGGAGACCGATTCCGGGCTCGTCAGGTGCTCGCGCGAGAGGATTCGGTCGAAGAGCGGCGACAGCGTGAGGAGCCCGATCTGGTGGGCGACCTGGAAGTTGCGGCTGCGCGGCGGCAGGATCTCCGAGACGAAGAGGAGCCGGTCCTTCGCGTCGTAGCGGCGCAGGGGGCCGTCCCGCGCCTCGCGGGGGGAGATCACGACGCGGACCCCGCGTTCGCTCGCGAGCCACCGCAGCAGGCCCGGGTAGAGGTCCGACGTCTCGAGCCCGGCCTCGCGGGAGAGGGCTTCGGCGGCGGTCTCGATCTCCGGAAAGTGGTTCGCGTTCCTCTGGATGACGTCCGACACCTCTTCGGAGGGGAGCCGGGCGGCGTCGGTCCCGAGCGGCCGGTCGCCGTCGGAGGCGGCCGCCGCAAGCGCCTCGCGGGCCTCGAGGGAGTCGCGGTAGGCGTGATAGAGCGCGATCACCGCGCGCGCAGCGGCCGGGTTGCCGGCGAGCTCGCGAAGATCGATGGTCGTCACGTCGTGCTCCTCGAAGAGCGGATCGCCGAAGACCTCCTGGAGATCGGAGGCGGTGCGCGATTCGTCGTCGGCCGCGAAGCTCGCGAGATCGATGGAGAACGTGCGCGCGAGCCGCAGCAGGAGGGGCGCCGTGAGCGGGCGATGGTTGTTCTCGATGAGGTTGAGGTAGCTCGGGGAGATCCCGAGCGTTCGCGCGAGCTCCACTTGCGTGAGGCGCCGCCGGCGTCGCAGGGCTCGCACGCGCGCGCCGAGACGCGTCCCGCTCGTCATCGCGATTTACTGCGTGACACCGCCGCCTTTACAAACGCTGACGCCGCCACACGCGCCCGCCGCCGATTCGGGCGTCCGGGGCACTGCTCTTGCTCCTTCCGCTCCGCATGGAAAAGATCGGCGCGTTTCGCCCGTCGTCGGACATCGAGATCCGAGGCACCTTCGTCCCGGGCCAGGAGGAGGTCCTCGCGCCCGACGCGCTCTCGTTCCTCGCGAAACTGTGCCGCCAATTCGAGAGTCGCCGACAAGAGCTCCTCCGACGGAGAAGGGATCTCCAGGAGCGTCTCCATGCGGGAGCCGTGCCAGCTTTCCCGCCGGAGACCGGCACCATCCGCAAGGGAGACTGGCGCGTCGCCGACATCCCGCGGGACCTGGTCGACCGCCGCGTCGAAATCACCGGACCGGTCGACCGCAAGATGATCATCAACGCGCTCAACTCCGGCGCCAACGTCTTCATGGCCGACTTCGAGGACTCGAACTCGCCCACGTGGAGGAACGTCGTCGAAGGGCAACGCAACCTGCGGGAGGCCGTCGCGGGGACGATCGCGTTCACGGCCGAGGGGGGAAAGGAATACCGTCTCCTCCCGCGCACGGCGACGCTGATGGTCCGGCCGCGGGGATGGCATCTCGACGAGGCGCACGTCAGGGTCGACGGCGCACCGGTCTCGGCGGCGCTCTTCGACTTCGCCCTCTTCTTTTTTCACAACGCCCGGGCTCTCGTCGCGAAGGGGAGCGGGCCTTACTTCTACCTGGCCAAGATGGAGAGCCACCTGGAGGCGCGGCTCTGGAACGACGTGTTCGTCGCCGCTCAGGCCGAGCTCGGGCTTCCGATCGGGACGATTCGCGCGACGGTGCTGATCGAGACGATCCTCGCCGCCTTCGAGATGGACGAGATCCTCTTCGAGCTGCGGGAGCACTCGGCCGGTCTCAACTGCGGGCGCTGGGACTACATCTTCAGCTTCATCAAAAAATTCTCCGCCGATCCGTTCCGGGTCCTCCCCGAGCGGGGGCGCCTGACGATGGACCGGTTGTTCCTCAAAGCCTATTCCGAGCGGCTCGTCCAGGTCTGTCACCGACGCGGAATCCATGCGATGGGCGGGATGGCGGCGCAGATCCCGATCAAGGGGGATCCGTTCGCGCACGAGCGCGCGATCCGCAAGGTCGTCGACGACAAGGTGCGAGAGGTCCGCGCCGGCCACGACGGGACGTGGGTCGCCCATCCCGGGCTCGTCCCGGTTGCGCGCGGCGTGTTCGACCGAGAGATGGCGGGACCCAACCAGATCGGCCACCCGGGGACGGACGAGACGATCGGGGCCTCCGATCTGCTGGCGGTACCGAACGGGCCGATCACGGCGGCCGGCTTCGCCCGGAACGTCGAGGTGGCGATCGTTTATCTCGAGTCGTGGCTGCGGGGACGCGGCTGCGTTCCGATCGCGAACCTGATGGAGGATGCCGCGACTGCGGAGATCTGCCGGGCCCAGGTGTGGCAATGGCTGCGGCACCGGGCGCTCCTGGTGGACGGGAGAGCCGTCGACCGCGACCTTTACGAGAAGACGCGGCAGCGCGTCGTCGCCGGGCTCCGCGAATCGCTCGATGGTCCGGGGAGCCGCCTCGACCGCGCGATCGCTCTGTTCGACCGCCTGGTCATCTCCCGGGAATTCCCCGATTTCCTGACGGAGCCGGCCTATGCCGAGCTCCTGCGTATCGAGAAGGAGGACGCCGATGTGGAACGACGCGCGGACGCTCGCGAAAGAATGGGAGAACGAACGGCGCTGGCAGGGCATCGAGCGGCCGTATGAGGCGAGCGACGTCGTTCGCCTGAGGGGATCCGTCGAGGTCCGTCATTCCCTCGCCGAGATGGGCGCCGAGCGCCTGTGGCGCCTCCTCCACACCGAGGATTTCGTCGCGGCGCTCGGAGCGCTCACCGGCAACCAGGCGATGCAGCAGGTGCGCGCGGGGCTGAAGGCGATCTACCTCTCGGGCTGGCAGGTCGCGGCCGACGCCAACCTCGCGGGACACATGTACCCGGATCAGAGCCTCTACCCGTGCACGAGCGTCCCCGAGGTCATCCGGCGCATCAACCGGGCGCTCCAGCGCGCGGACCAGATCCACCACGCCGAGGGAAAGAACGGAATCCACTGGTTTGCGCCGATCGTCGCCGACGCCGAGGCGGGTTTCGGCGGCGCGCTCAACGCCTTCGAGCTCATGAAGGCGATGATCGAGGCGGGCGCCGCGGGCGTCCACTTCGAGGACCAGCTCGCCTCCGAGAAGAAGTGCGGCCACATGGGGGGAAAGGTGCTCGTCTCGACCTCGGCCTTCCTTCGGACGCTCGTCGCGGCGCGGCTGGCGGCCGACGTCCTCGGCGTTCCAACCCTGATCGTCGCCCGCACGGACGCCAACGGGGCGAAGCTCGTGACGACGGACGTCGACGATCGCGACCGGATGTTCCTCACGGGCGAACGAACGGCGGAGGGCTTTTTCCGGATGAAGGGGGGGCTGGAGGTCGCGATTTCCCGCGCCCTGTCGTACGCGCCGTACGCGGACATCCTCTGGTGCGAGACGTCGGAGCCGAGTCTCGCCGAGGCGCGGCGCTTCGCGGAGGCCGTGCATTCCGAGTTCCCGGGCAAGCTCCTGGCGTACAACTGCTCGCCCTCGTTCAACTGGGGCCAGAAGCTCGACGCCGGGACGATCGGAAGGTTCCAGCGGGAGCTCGCCACGATGGGATACCGGTTCCAGTTCGTGACGCTCGCGGGCTTCCACGCGCTCAACCACAGCATGTTCGAGCTCGCGCGCACGTACCGCGAGGAGGGGATGACCGCGTACACCCGCCTCCAGCAGGCGGAGTTCGCGAGCGAGGCCTTCGGCTACTCCGCCACGCGCCACCAGCGGGAGGTGGGGACGGGCTACTTCGACGAGGTCGCCACGGTGATCGCGTCGGGGAAGATCTCGACGGCGGCCTTGGAGGGCTCGACGGAGGCGGAGCAGTTCGGAGGCACCGCCGCGTAAGCCGGCGCGGCGATGCATCGAGCCGGGCGTGCGCGCTCGCCCGACCCGCGGGCTCAACGTACGCCCTTTGGTACGCCTTGCCCGCGGGCCGGACAATCGCATCCCGCCGGGCTCGCGCCTCGCCGTGCTTTCGGGGTTTGACGAGCTGGAATCGCGAAAGGCTTTGTGCATCGCGGACCGGGCGCTTCGGCCGCGAAAAGACCGCGCTCCGCCTCTCCCGCGGGAGAGGTCGACCGCGGTCAGGCGGATCGGGTCGAGGAGCTCACCCGAACAGCTTCTTCGCGTTCGAGTAGAGGATCTTCTCCTTCGCCGCGTCCGAGAGCGGCAGCGCGCGGAAGGCGGCGACGTTGGCGGACGGCGAGACGATCCCGGGTGACGGCCAGTCGGTCCCCCACAGCGTCTTGCCCGCGACCTCCTCGAGCCGCGGCAGGTGCTCGAGGAGCTTCTTCGGCGGGATGCCGGAGAGCTCGAGGCGGACGTTGGGGTGCCGGCGCGCGAGGAAGAACGCCGTCTCGCCGTAGAGAGGCCTCCCCGAATGCGCGAGGACGATCGGAAGGTTCGGGAAATCGACGGCGACGTCGTCGATCGCCATCGGGTCGGCGAAGCGGTTGCGCGCGGACGGGAACGTCGACGTTCCCGTGTGGATCATGACGGGGACGCGAGCTTCCTCGGCCGCGCGGTAGATCCCGGCGAGCATCTCGTTGCGCCCGAGGTAGTCGTTGGGCGAGAAGAGCTGGTGGGGCGGATGGAGCTTGATCATGCGGATCCCCGAGTCGAACAGCCGCCGCGTGTCGCCGTAGGCGTCTTTCGAGAAGCGGGGATGCACGGAGCCGACCGCGATCAGGCGATCACGGTGATCTCGGCAGTAGCGGACGATCCACGCGTTGACGTTCTCCGAAAGGCCGAGGGTGTCGGGCGCGACATAGTTGATGAGGCAGCCGGCCTCGATCTCCTGCTCGTCGAAGAAACGGAGCAACTCGTCCGGCGATCGCTCGATTCGGGAGTACCGCTCCAGATCCCGGCGGCCGCTCTCGATGAACGTCCTCGATTCGGCGTTGAACTCGTCGTGCGGCTGAACGTGCAGGTGAGCGTCGATGACCGGCATCGGATGACAGTTTAGCAACGTTGGTTTGCCGCATCGTTGAAGCGGTCGCGGCACGCCGCGCCGCTTAACTCGCGGCAAGCGACGATGGCGACCGGGTCGTCTGATTCACCGATCGAAGAGCGAAAATGCGAGGCATCACCCTGTTGGCATGATCGTGAGGCGCGGCCAGATGGGTTGGAAGACGCGTTCGGAGCACCCGGCCGGCGGGTGAGGCGTACCGGGGCGTACGTTGATCCCGCCGGCGGGTGCTACGGACGCGTATAACGGCCCGTATGGTCCGCGCCTTGCTCTAGCCGGCGGCTTCCTTGGTAATGGCCCTGCCGATCACGAGCCTCTGAATCTGGTTGGTCCCCTCGTAGATCTGCGTGATCTTGGCGTCGCGCATGTACTTCTCGATCGGGTAGTCCTTGCAGTAGCCGTAGCCGCCGAAGAGCTGAACCGCGTTGGTCGTGACCTCCATCGCGACGTCGGTCGCGAAGACCTTGCACATCGCGGAGTACTTGCTGAAGCCCTTGACCCCGCCGTCGATCGCGGAGGCCGCGGCGTAGATCAGCTGGCGCGCGGCCTCGATCCGTGTGGCCATGTCGGCGAGCATCCACTGGACTCCCTGGAACGACGCGACGGATTGCCCGAACTGCTGGCGGTCGCGCGTGTAGCGGATCGCGAGGTCGAGCGCGCCCTGGGCCAGGCCGAGGGCCTGCGCCGCGACGGCCGGGCGCGCGCGGTCGAGCGTCATCATGGCGTTGGCGAAGCCGCCCCCTTCCTTCCCTCCGAGGATCTGCCGCTCGGGGATGGAGCAGTTCTCGAAATGCAGCTCGTGGACCGGCACGCACCGGATCCCCATGAGATCTTCCTTCTTCCCGATTCGGAAGCCCGGATGGCCTTTCTCGACGAGGAACGCGGTGATGCCGCGCGACCCGCGCTCCGGGTTCGTCGAAGCGTAGACCGTGTAGAGCGAGGCGGCGTTGCCGTTCGTGTTCCACTTCTTCTCGCCGTTGACGAGATACGAGCCGTCCGGCTGCCGCTCGGCGCGGCAGGAGAGCGACCCGGCGTCGGAGCCCGACTTCTTCTCCGAGAGCCCGAAGGCGATCAACTTCTCGCCCGCGGCGATCTTCGGGAGCCACTCGTGCTTCTGCTCCTCCGTCCCGCCGAGGATGATCGGGAACGAACCGAGGGAGTTGACGGCGTAGAGCACGCCGAAGCCGCCGCAGACCTTGGAGAGCTCCTCGACGACGAGGCAGAGGTTCAGCACGCCGCCGCCGGCTCCGCCGTATTCCTTCGGAATCCAGACCTTGAACAGGTCGTACTTCTTCAGTCCCTCGACGGCGGACCACGGATACTCGGCCGTGCGGTCCCATTCGGCGGCATGCGGCGCGACGTACTTCTCGGCGCACTCCTTCGCGCGCTCGATCCAGTCGCGATTCTCGGGCGAGAGCATTTCTCGGATCATGCGATCAAATCCTTTCGACGGAAGAGCCGGGGTAGGATACCGAAATTCCGCAGGAGGAAGAAGATGCCGCTTCCGCTCGCTTTCACGTTCGGCCGCGTCTACGGCTGCGCGTCGCTCCTCGTGCTCGTCCTCGACATCTACGCGATCCTCCAGATCGTCGAGAGCGGCCGATCGACCGCGCGCAAGGTGCTGTGGATCCTCCTGGTCGTGTTCTTTCCGCTGGGGGGGGCTTTGCTCTGGCTCCTCTTCAGTCGCAAGTAGGCGGCGCGGACCATACGCGTCGTTATACGGGACGCGGGCGGCCGGCCGGCGGGCGCAACGTACGCCTCGGTACGCCTTGCCCGCCGGCCCGGCCGCCCGCGCGCGTCTTCCAACACGTCTGGCCGCGCCTTGATGTCAATTCACTGAGAATCCCTGCGGGGCAACGGCGCAACTCTTCAACCGAGGATTGCAAGTCAGTTGACGATTCGGTGATGCGCGAAGACGCGCCAGCTGTCAGCACGGCAACGTCACAGGTTCGGGCCCTTCGCATCGCGGAAAGCTTTCGCCCGAAGTAACCGAGGCGAAAGCTCCGCGATGCGGGAGCGGGAGCGTAGGCGAAGGGGGTGGCCGCCTCGGCGGTCGAGTCGCTCGTTCGACGAACCGCCGGGCCGCCACGCGCTCTCGTCCCCCGAGCCAGCTCCCGCGACGGTTAGGCGTACCGAGGCGTACGTTGCGCCCGCCGGCCGGCCACCCGCGTCCCGTATAACGACGCGTATGGTCCGCGCCGCCTACTTGCGACCGAAGAGGAGCCAGAGCAAAGCCCCCCCCAGCGGAAAGAACACGACCAGGAGGATCCACAGCACCTTGCGCGCGGTCGATCGGCCGCTCTCGACGATCTGGAGGATCG
>DATFVB010000027.1 GCA_035260525.1 Thermoanaerobaculia bacterium | reverse complement strand
CAGGTAGCTCGAGGTCCAGAAGCCGACGATCGCGACCGCGAGCGCCGTGAGGAGCCCCCCCAGGGGCCTCAGGACGATCTCGGCCTTGTCCCAGCGGTCGCGCTCGCGGAGCTCGGGCATGGTTACTTCCGGGAGAGCGTGACCTTGCCGCCCGAACGCCCGACCGCGAGATCGTAGCGGGCCGACTTCTCGTACACCGTGACCGGCAGAGAGGGCGCCCCGGGAAGGGAAGGGACCGACAGCGCGCATTTTCCGGTCGCGGTCACTTTCAGGGAGTATGAGCCGTAGGCGTCGGTCTTCGCTTCGACGGCGGCCTCTCCGCACGCCAGCCGCAGGGTCGTCCCCGCCCCGACGGGCTTTCCCTCGTCGCTCAGCGTTCCGTAGATCTCTCCCGCCCGCGCCGCGGACGCGGCGAGCAGCAGACAAACCAGCATCGCGGCGGTCTTCATGCGTCCTCCTCTTGGGATCTTCTCCCAACAGCGGAGGAAACGGCGAAATTTCCCCTCCGGCGGGGGCGAGTCCTCAGACCGACGAGAGGGTCAGCTCGTGCTCGGCCGCGGTGGGACCGGCCGGCAGGCGAGCGGAAAGCTCGAAGAGGGGAGGCTCTTCGAGGTGGCGCTTCACGCTGCACTGGTTGACGGAACGGAGCATGGCCGCGCGGTATCTCTCCGGAAAACCTTCCGGCAGGTCGATCGCGATTCGGATTCTCGCGACCTTCTTGTGCGCGTCGTCCCGTTCGGTCTCGAGTGACAGGCGCAGCCCGCGGGTCGAAAGACCCCGCTCCTGGCAGAACCGGAGCGCGTAATAGCCGGCGCACGCCGCGATCGAGACGAGAAAGAGGTCGAAGGGCGAGGGAGCGGTTCCCCCGCCTCCGTGAGTCGGCGGCTGGTCGGTCGGCACCACGAATCCGTTCACCGCCGCATCCACCGCGAGACCGCCCGGAAACCTGACCTCGATCATCGGAGCCTCCCGCAGACCATGGTGCGCCGCGGGGAGCGCGCCGGCATGAAGCGTCTGCATCAGGGCCGCCGGAGCGGTCGATCGGTTTCCGGACGCCGGTCAAGGCTCGCCCCTCCCGACCCCTCGATCCGGAGAGGGGATTGGCTGACGTTTGATCGCCCCCGAGCGCCCCGTTCGCGGCGGCGGGTGGCGGTGGTGCGATTGCATCAAGCCGGATTGCCCGTCCGGGGCACAAGATCGACCGGAGGAGAGGCCCATGACACCCTGGCTTGCCGAGGACATCATGAATCCGGATGTGCTGACCGTGCGCGAGGAGATGCTCGTCCGGGATCTCGCTCTCTTCCTGACGGAGCACGAGATATCGGGCGCCCCCGTCATCGATCGCCACGGCCGGCCGGTCGGCGTCGTTTCGGAGACCGACGTCGTGAGCGTCGATCGCGCGGGACGCAAGGACGGGGAGGACCCCTCCTCCTATTACCGGCGCGCGTTCGAGAACCGATCCTCGCTCGAGGCGATCCGCGGGCTGCGGATCGAGGAAGAGACGCTGACCGTCGCGGACATCATGACCCCGATCGTGATCTCGGTCGGCCGCGACATGCCGGTCTCCCGCATCGCGCGCCTGATGCTCCAGGACCACATCCACCGGGTGATCGTGCGGGACGGCGAATCGATCGCCGGGATCGTGACGAGCTTCGACATGCTGCGGCTGTTCGTGGACGACGAGTCGTCGCAAGTCTTGCGAAAGACCGGGTAGGAATAGATAGGCGCGCGGACCATACGCGTCGTTATACGGGACGCGGGCGGCCGGCCGGCGGGCGCAACGTACGCCCCGGTACGCCTTGCCCGCCGGCCCGGTCGCCCGCGCGCGTCTTCCAACACGTCTGGCCGCGCTTCCACTCCATCCCAACCGACAGAGCGGCGGGGTCACCCTGGCTCGTGAGCCCGAAAGAGCGCTTATTTCAACGAAAGCGCGGTGAGGCGCGAGCCCGGCGGAATGCGGGTCGCCCGGCCCGCGGCCGAGTCGTACCGGCGGCGTACGGCGAGTGCCGCGGGCGGGCGGCACGCGCCCGCCCGGCTCGATGCATCGCCGCGCGTCAAAGGCTTCCCAGAGGCTCCTTCGGCATCACGATCCACAGAATGATGTACACGAGAATTCCGGGGAACGCGGCGGAGAGAATCGAGAGCAGAACGTAGAGGACCCGCACGAGCGTCGGGTCCCAGCCCGCCGACTTCGCGATCCCCCCGCAGACTCCGGCGATCATCTTGTCCGTGCGCGACCGTTGAAGCGCCATGTCCCGCCTCCCTGAACGGTTCTACGAAAACGGACGCCGCCGGTTCTCCCTCAGTCGCGGCCGTGGACGACGCGAGCCGCCGGGGGGGGCGCCGGGATGATCGTCCGGCAGTTCGTGCCCGCGGCGACCGTGAGCGGGAGACACGAGGAGAACTCCGACGTCCCCACCGCGGGGTTCGTCGCGGTGGCCGTGATCACGAACTGTCCCTCCAGGCAGACCGGCAGGTGCGCGGTCGCGGAAACGTTGCACCCGGCGTCCGTCATCGCGGTCACCGCCCCGATGAAATACTGCCCCTGGCCGGATCCCGACGAGTCGCACTCGTGGCTCGCGAAGAACTCCACCCGATACGGCGTCGAAGGCTCGGAATTCAGCGTGAACGCGAGGTCGACCGTGCCGGAGTCCGAAACCGCCGACGTCAGGACGGGAGAGTTCTGGAGACCGTTGGCGCCCGTGTCGCCGTCGCAGGCGTCGTTGCCGGTGAGGCCGTCGTAGCCGAGGTCGATTCCTCCCATGCCGCGGGAGTTCGTCTGGTTGCCGAAGATCGCGTTTCGGAGGATCGCGATTCCGGCGCTCGCGCCGTCCGGAACGATGACCGCGCCCCCATTGAAGGCGATCGCGTTGGCGGCGGCGGGATTCGTCCCTCCGATCGTGGCGGTCTGACCCCCGATGAAGATCCCCGCGCCGCGGTTGCCGAGGTCGCCGTAGCCGGTCGCGTCCAGGCCGATGAAGTTGCCCTGGATCACGGTAGCGTCGCCGGAAGCCCGCACCCCGACGGCGTTGACGCTCGCGACAATCAGGTTGCGGTCGGCCGTCGACAGGCCGCCGACGCGGTTGGCGTTGCCGGAAATGGAGATTGCCTCCGTGTTGCCGTCCGCGACCACGCCCGAAGGATCGGTTCCCACGAAATTCCCCGCGATAATGCATCCGTTCGCGTTCACGACGATCCCGTCCCCTCCGCTCGACCCGTTCTCCGGATGGAAGCCGTGGATGGCGAGGCCGCGGACGATGCATCCGTCGTGTTGCAGGACGAGCCCCTCGGCTCCCGCGGGCGCGGCGACACCGGAGAGGTCGACGCGGAGGAGGCCGTCATCGCCGCCCGCCAGCGTGTTCGGATGACTGCCGGGTTGCGTGTAACCGTCGATCGTGACCGTGTCGGTCACCGCCGGCAGCTCCGAGAGCGGAGCGATCGTGTGAACGCCGGTTCCGGGGACGGCGAAAGCGATGACGTCCGCGCCCGCGTGGCCGTTCGCGTTGGTGATCGCCTGGCGGAGCGACCCCGCGCCCGAGTCCGCCGTCGTCGTGACCGTGTAGGTCGCCGCGGACGCCGCCCCGGCGGCGACCACGGCGATGGCCACGCACGCGCGCGCCGCCAGTGAGAAAACGCGCGCTCGACGGCCGCTCACGGCTTCTCGTCCGGCTTCGTGTATTCCGGCGGGAGGACGCCCTGGCCCCGCAGACGCTCCATGTAGCGTTCGCGGAGCAGCGTCTGACGGCTCGTCATGCGGATCTTCCTTCCTTCGATGAAAACCTGAGTGGGCGCGGACGTCACTTCGAGGGGGTCTCCCGACCATATGACGACGTCGGCCGTCTTCCCCGGTTCGAGCGTTCCCGTGCGCCCGGCCATTCCGTAGATCTTCGCCGGGTTCGACGTGATCGCCGCGAGCGCTTCCTCGTACGGGAGCCCGTAGGCGACCGCGTTCCCGGCGAGCTGCGTGAGGTTGCGCGCGTTGTGCGAGTCCCCCGTCTCGAAGGCGACGACGACTCCGGCCTTCGCGAGCCGCGCCGCGTTCTCGAGCGTCGCGCCGAGCGTTTCGAACGACGCCGGAAGATCCTCGAGCGGCTGGAGGATGGCCGGGACGCCCGCCCGCGCGAGATCGCCGGCGACCATCCATCCTTCCGCCGCGCCGTCGACGACGAGCGAGATTCCGAACTCCCGCGCGAGCGCGAGGGCCGCTTCGATGTCGCTCGCCCGCTCGACGGAGACGACCATCGGGATTTCGCGCTTCAGGACCGGCTCGAACGCGGCGAGGTCGAGGCGATCGAGCCGGTAGCGGCGGCGGCGCGCCTCGTCGTACGCGGCCCGGTGGGCGAGGTAGTCCTTCGCGTCCTGGAGCGCCTCGCGCAGGTAGAGGATCGCCGCGGCCCGCGAGCCGCCGGCGAGCTTCGACCCGCTCTCGCCGAGCGTGACGTACATGGCGGCGGGGTCCTTCAACAGGTAGCGGTCGGTCGAGCCCAGGGTGATGATCGCGCCGCGCCCGGCGACGATCGTCCCTCCTTCGGTCACCGACGGCGCGACGGCGGCCGTCGTCACGCCGGCGATCCGGTTGACCGGGATCAGCATCGACCGCGGGTTGATCGCGGGGGCGATGTCGAGCGCGGCCGTGAATTCCTTCCCCTTCACGGCGTCGTCGCGGGTCTCCCGGACCCCGGAGACCTCCTCGACGCCGAAACGGCTCTTCGGATCGAAGAGCCCGGGCGTGACGATCTTTCCGGCCGCGTCGATCCGGATGGCGTCGGCCGGCACGGGGACCGAAGCTCCGACGGCCGCGATCTTTCCGCCGCGAATGACCACCGTGCCCCGTTCGATCGTCCCCGCCGGGCCGAGCGTGTGGACCGTCGCGCCGGTGATCGCGTACGTCTGCGCGGAGAGTGTTGCGGCCCCGACGAACAGGGCCGAGACGGCGAGGCCCGCGATCTTCATCGGCTTCCTCCCCGCGGAAGGCTCCCGAGCGAGAAATCGGATTCCGGCTGGCGCACCGGGTCCTCCCGGTCGTACACCAGCGCGCCGTCGACGAAGACCTTCTCCGCTTTCGCGTAGACGCTGAACGGATCGGCGCTCCACAGCACGACGTCCGCCATCTTCCCGGGAGCGAGCGATCCGGTTCGGTCGTCGATCCCGAGCGCCTTCGCGGGATTCGAGGTCATCCAGGCGATCGCGCGCGCCTCCGGAATGTCGAGCCCCGCGCGGCGGCCGGCGCCCCAGGCCTTCGCGACTTCCTGGTTCAGCCGCTGGATCCCGCTCTCCGAGTCGGAATGGATCATCGCGCAGGCGCCTCCGGCGTCGACCATCGGGAGGTTCTCGACGATGCCGTCCCAGGCCTCGATCTTGAACCCCCACCAGTCGGCCCACATGGCGGCGCAGGTGCCGCTCGCCTTGAGGAGGTCCGGGAGCTTGTACGCCTCGACCGCGTGATGGAAGGCGGCGATGTGGTAGTGGAATTCCTTCGCGACCTCGAGCATCGTCGCCATCTCGTCGCAGCGGTAGCAGTGCATCTGGACGCGGATGCGCCCGGCGAGAACGCCCGCGAGCGTCTCCAGCCGGAGGTCGCGCCTGGGCGGCGCGCCCTTCTTCTCCTTCTCCCAGGCCTTCCATTTCGCGTCGTAGTCCTGCGCATCCGCCCAGGCCTGGCGATAGCCGGCGACGTTGCCCATCTCCGTCGACGGGAACTGCTTGCGCGAGCCGTAGACGCGCTTCGGGTTCTCGCCGCATGCCATCTTGAGGCCGTAGGGAGCGCCGGGAAACTTCATCCCTTCGACGGTGCGGGAGGGCACGTTCTTCAGCACGACGGAGAGGCCTCCGATGAGGTTCCCGGAGCCGGGGAGGATCTCGAGCGTCGTCACGCCGCCGGCCCGCGCCGCGTTGAACCCCTCGTCCTGCGGCCAGACCGAGTTTTCCGCCCGCACCTCCGCGGTATCGGGATTGGTCAGCTCGTTGCCGTTGGCGAGCGCGTCGACCTGCGGGGAGGGATAGACGCCGAGGTGCGAATGGACGTCGATGATCCCGGGCGTGACGAACTTCCCGCTGCCGTCGATCGCGACCGCGTCGGCCGGCGCGTCGACGCGCTCGCCGACGGCCGCGATCTTTCCGTCGCGCATCAGCACGTCCCCCGACACGAGCTCGCCGCCGGTTCCCGTGTAGACGTGCGCGTGCCGGATGACGGTCGTCTTCGACGGAAGCGCAACGTACGTGGAGGGGAAGGGATCGGGAGGAAATTCCGCCGCCGCGGAATCCGCGGGCGGCGCTTCGGTCCCGTGATTCGCGGCCGCCGCCGGCACCGATCCGCTGCTGCGGCCGGTGGCCGGGGCAGTAGCGCACCCGACGCCGCCGAGGATCAGAGCGACCCCCGCCGCCAACAGACCTCGCCACTCTCGATGCATTTTGCCTCCAACGGAATTGTCGTTTCCGGGTTGGCGCGATTATAGCGAGAGAGGCGAAAGCGAAGCGCACCCGTGCCGCGCGCACGCGGCACGGGGTCGGGAGAGGGTCAGGCGGCCGAGAGCGTCTGCGAGGAAGAGGGCCGCGGCGCCGCGGACGCGACGGACCGCGGGAGGCGGCTCCCGATTCTGAGGATCGCCTCGAGTCTCGGAAGTGGGCATCGGGGATTCCCGCAGGCGCAGATCGGACGGCGACCGTTCTTCAAGAGCTTCATCGTTGTCCTCCTTGACGGGCCGATGAGACGTAGAGCGAAGACCGTGCCAATCCGGTGATCCAGACGCATCACCGGCGGGAGAGCTCCTCGGCGTACCCTGATTCCCGGGAGGACGCCATGGAAGCGACAATACCGATCGGCTATCTCGGACGCGATGGAACGCTTTACTGCTCCCGCGTCTGCGCGGCGAGCAAGGGAGAACCGGACGCCGATCCGGTCGACGAATCGGAATTCGACGCGCTCTGCGAGGACGGACGGATCGACGGATACGTGGTCTGCCCCGCCTGCGGCTCGGACTACACCGTTCTCTGGCCGGAGCGGGAAAGGGGCTGACTGGCCGCCTGCGGCGGCCTTCCTCTCCCCAGGGGAGAGGCTGCTCGGCGGCGCGGCCGAGCCGCGCGGTCTCGTCTGCCGCCGGCCGCGCGAGCTCATCCTGCCGCGCCGCGAAGCGGCGCCTCCATCCGACTCTTCGAGCGAGCGTCCACCGCGGGTTCGCGATCTCTCGCCGCGAGCGGCAGCGGGTGGCGCGCGACCGTCCCTCCGGGACCCGGCCGCCGCGCACCGTCCCTGTAACCCGATCCGCACCCGCGCCGGCCGGGCACGGAGGGCGGCCGCGTGACAGGACCCGCTATTGCGCTCGCCTCCTCCATCCCGCGTGCCCGCCGGCCGCGCGAGCTCATCCTTTGACGCAGGCGATCGGCCGGACCCGCGCGACGCGCTTCGACAGCCCGACCGCCTCGGCGACCGCGGCGACCTCCTCGACGTCCTTGTAGGCGCCGGGCGCCTCTTCGGCCGCGCCGGCCGCGCTGTGCGCCTTGATCACGATCCCGCCGGCGCCGAGCTCCCGGATCAGCGCCTTTCCCTGCCAGAGCTTCTTCGCCTGCGTGCGGCTCATCTTCCGTCCCGCGCCGTGGCACGACGAGGAAAACGCGCGGGACTCGGACTCCCGCGTGCCGGCGAGGATGAAGGAGTACGTTCCCATCGTCCCACCGATCAGGACCGGCTGGCCCGTCGCTTTGTATTCGTCGGGCAGGTCCGGATGGCCGGGGCCGAACGCGCGGGTCGCGCCCTTCCGGTGGACGAAGAGCTTCCGCGAAACGCCGGCGACCACGTGCTCCTCGGCCTTGCACGTGTTGTGGGACACGTCGTAGAGGAGCGTGACCCGCGCCGACGGGAAGTGCCGGGCGAAGACCTTCCGCACGAGCGACCCGATCACCTCCCGGTTGGCGAACGCACAGTTGATCGCCGCCCGCATCGCGCCGAGATATCGCTCCCCTTCCGGAGAGCGGATCGGCGCGCACGCGAGCTCGCGATCCGGCAGCGCGATCCCGTACCGCGGGGCGGCGGCGGCGAGCGACTGCATGAACTCCGTGCCGATCTGATGGCCGAGCCCGCGCGAGCCGCAATGGATCGTCGCGAGGAGGTCTCCGGACTCCACTCCGAAAGCCGCCGCGGCGGCCGCGTCGAAGACCTTGTCGACGGCCTGGAGCTCCAGGTAGTGATTTCCCGACCCGAGCGTGCCGACCTCGCTGTGCTGGCGATCCCGCGCGCGCCGGCTCACCGCCCCCGGGTTGGCGCCCGCCATGCACCCGCGCTCCTCGACGCGCGGCAGGTCCGACGCCTCGCCCCATCCTCTTTCGACGGCCCAGCGCGCGCCGCCCAGAAGCATCTGGTCGAGCTCGGCGTCGTCGAGGCGGATGGCGCCTTGCGAGCCGATCCCGGCGGGCACCGTGCGGTAGAGGTCGTGCGCGAGCGTCTCGAGCTTTTCGCCGAGATCGACGGCCTTGAGTCCCGTGCGGTATGTCCGCACGCCGCACGAAATGTCGAAGCCGACGCCGCCGGCCGAGATGATTCCTCCCTGCTCGGGATCGAACGCCGCGACGCCGCCGATCGGAAAGCCGTATCCCCAGTGCGCGTCGGGCATCGCGTAGGAGGCGCCGACGATCCCGGGAAGCGAAGCGACGTGCGCCACCTGCTCCCGGACCTTCTCGTCGAGCGCCTCGACGAGAGCGCGGCTCGCGTAGATGCGCCCCGGCACGCGCATCGCGCCCGTCGGAGGGAGCTCCCACACGTTCGTTTCGACTTCCGTGAACCCGCCGACGACGGCGGCCGCGATCGACGTTGCCATCTCTGGCCCCCTTCCGCTAGACGTCCACGACGCACTGGGCGAGCCAGCGCCCGTCGGACCGCGCGACGCGCGCGGCGGTGTACGTCGCCCCTTTCGGCTCGACGACGCCGTGGTGCCGGGCCGGGTCGAACGGCTCCCCCGCCGCCTCGCATCGGAGTCGAAAGATTCCTCGTTGGCGCTCCTCGTCGATCCGGACGTGAAAGCGGGAGAAGAGGATCCGCCGGCCGTCGAAGAGCGAGATCAGCTCGTTCAGGTACGCGACGAGGAGCGCCTCGAGGTCCGGCGCTTCCAGTTCGAAGCTCTCCTGGACTTCCGGCCGGACGGAATCGAGATCGGCGTCGATCAGAAGGAACAATCCGGTCGCGGCGCCCGCGAAGGCATCCGCCGGCGATTCTCCGAAACCCCGAACGCCGACGTCGGCGGCGTGCTCGAAATACTCGTGCACTTTACGAATCTAACCAATCCCCGAGCCTTGCGCATGACGCATTCGCGCCCTTTCGGCTCCCGTCCGGCGAAAATGGTGAAAGCATCGGAGGCCACGATCATTTCCTCTTCAAGAAGCCCGTCGGCGTCACGAGCCCGGACGACACGACGACGCTCATTTTCCAACCCGGTTCGCACTACCTCGACATGGGCAAGCTGACGTTCACGGACGGAGTCGACACGTACCAGATGATCCCCCTCGACGCGACGGTCGCGTCCGACCCGGGCATCCCGGAATTCGTCGACCGTCGGAAAACCGTCATCGTTTCCGACTATGGCGACCAGGATTTCTATGGAACCCAAGTCGGTTACGCTGCGACGCATCTCGACTATCTCCGCCGCCGAAGGGCGCCGACCGCGACAGCGCCCTCGGCAATCTCAACACCGATGCCTACCGGGCGAAGACCGATACGTCGATCGGTCCGACGGCAGACGGCTGGATCTCGGAAAAGATCTGGGCCGGACCGATCGTGGGCGCGGATGTCTTCCACGCCGTGAGCTACGGATACGATCCGCCGACCGGGCTGGGTTTCCACCTCGTGACCCTCGACCTGACGGCCGAACAGCTCGTGACCGTCCTCGAAATCACCCTCTCCCAGCTCGGCGTCAACGATGACTTTTTCCTCCAGACCTCGGGGATGACATTTCAGTACGATTCGCGCCGAGATCCGGGCGAACGCGTGCTCCTCGAGTCGATTCGCGTCGGCGGAGACCCGATCGATTTCTCGGGGACCTATTCCGTGACTGTCAACGACGGATCGGCCGCCCTCCTCGGTTATCTCGGGATCGATGCGACGAACGTTCTGCAGACGACGTATCTCGAATGCGACGCGCTCCGCGACTACATCCAGGATGTCGAGACGTTGAACTACGCCAGCGAGGGACGCATCCAGGACGTGGCGCTGCATCACAAGAAGTGAAGACTTCCCGCGGGAGCGCCGGACGGCGGCGCTCCCGCGGTATATTTCCGGCATGGCCGACGAGCCCGCCGACGCCGACCGACGTTTCTTTTCCGCCCTGATCGCGGGGAACCTCGGCGCGCTCGACGACCTCCTCGCGCCCGATTTCCTCATGATCGACATCGCGCGCGGGTCCGAAGTCGCCAAGGAAGCGTTTCTCGGCGCGATGCGCACGGGGCAGGTCTCCTTCGAGAAGATCGAGCCGGCGGAAACGCGCGTGCGCGTCCACGGCACGACGGCGATCGTGACGGGCCGCACCGCGATGTCGGGCGAGATGGCCGGGGAACCGTTTTCCGTCAAGAGCCGCTACACGCACGTGTTCGTCGTCGAGGAAGGCCGCTGGCGGCTCGTCGCGGCGCAGGGCACGCCGATCGCCGAGCCGTAGGCGCTGTCGAAATCCTGCGATCCGCGCATTGCCGGACGGCGGATCTGCTCTAATGGACGGGAACGTCCTTCGATGCCGCGCCTCGCCGTCCTCCTCGCCGCTTTCCTTCTCTTGCCCGCGACCACGCGTGCGGACAAGGATCCCGACATCACCGTCGGGTGGATCGGCCGGACGCCGAAAATGGACTGGGTGCGGGACAGCCCGCATCCCGACCGCGACGGGTGGCCGGCGCCCGGACAGAGCGTCTCGTGGGTCGCGCACGTCCGCAACTGGAAGGACCGGGCGCGGACACTGCCCTACCGGTGGAGCATCGACGGCGTGACCATCGCTTCCGGCACGGTCGATCTCCCGCCCGCGGCGTACACCGAGCTCGCGCTCCCCTGGACGTGGACCTTCGACCGTCACCGGGTGACGTTCACAATCGACGGCGACGGCGAGAACGCGCTGACGATCTTCACCGACGCGATCTCGACCGGCTTCTGGGTCGAGCAGGGGATGTACGACTTCATGCGACAGCACCAGCCCGAGCTCGGGATCGGCTCGACCGGATTCGAGGACTGGGTCGAGCGCCACGTCGACCGCTTCAACGAGATGGCGCCGCTCGCGATCTTCCCCGAGACGCAGCAGGGCGTGCTCGACCGTTTCCGGATCGACGAGATCGTCGTCGTTCCCGACGGAGCGCTCCCGCTCGTTCCGCTCCCGAACGAAGGACAGATGGACGGCCAGCCGAACGGGTCGACGCATCCGGACACCTCCGATCGAACCGTCGACCTCGAGTGGGGCTTCCCCTCGACCGGAACCGCGTACTTCGACGATTTCCGTACCGTCGGAGACCAGAACTCGTTCTATCTCTCCGGGTCGCTCATTCACGAGCTCGGCCACGCCCGGTACCTCGTCGACGTCTACGGCTGGAACGTCTGGACCGGGCTGTCGGACGGGAGCGAGGTCGCCATCACGGAAGGAGGCGTTCCGGTCGCCGGGACGCCGCTGATGCCGGAATCGGGCGGATACGTCCACTTCACGCCCGAGCAGGGCCTCATGAACCAGGACTACTCGTTCGTCGACCGCGTGAGCGCGATCGCGCTGAACTTCATCGCTCACCACCGCGCGATCGAGGGGAGCTCGAACGACCCGGACAACGAAGGATCGTTCTTAAACGACCTCCCCGCGCAGAACCGGCTGACGATCCGCGACGCGAACGGCCACCCGATCCCCGACGCCGACGTCCGTGTCTATCAGGCGACAGGAGTGCCCGGGCATTTCATCACGAAGTACTACGACGACGTCCCCGACCTCGATCTCCACACGGACGCCGGCGGCCGGGTCCTCGTCGGCCGCTGCCCCTTCTCGGCCGACGGAAAGATCGTCCATCACTTCGGCGGCTCCAACGTGACGGCGATCGTCCGCGCCGAAAGGGGCGGGAAGGTCGCGTACGGCTTCCTGGAATCGCGGCTCTTCAACCTCGCCTACTGGGACGGGCACACCGACTTCGCCGACCACGACCTGTACGTCGGCGAACCGGTCTGCTTCCCCGCGCGGGCGGCGCTGCTGGAGCCGGCGCTGGAAGAGACCGTCACGGGCCACCTCGTGACGCTGAAGTGGAGCGGCGGAGGACCGGGCGTCAACGGCTACCGGATCTGGACCTCCTCCGACGGCGCGCCGTCCCGCCTCGCGGCGACGGTCAACGCCGCGACGACGCGTCTCACGACGCGCGCGGACGGGCGGATGGCATGGTGGGTCGAGGCCGAGCACGTCTCGTGCCCGCCATCCCGTTCGCAGACCGCGTTCTTCACGGCGCCGCCCGGCGGCCGCCCGCCGCTCCGCGTCGTCGAAACGCCCGCCGAGAGGCCCGCCGAAGTGTCGCCGAGGTGACCTCTCCCGGACGCGCGGGCGGCCGGTCTCAGCGCATCGGCTTCGAATTTCGCCGGCCCGCCGGCGCGGCGCCGCGCTTTCGTCGCCCGCTCGCGTCCTGAACGACCCCGAGGAGCAGCGAGATCTCGCGCGCACGCGGACGGGCGGTCCCGGGCGCGCCGGGCCGCGCCGCGCGGGTGTTCGCCGAAGCAGTGCTTTCCGTTCTCCGGGAGCGCCACGAGCGCGAGCAACCGGAAAACGAAGTTCTCCAGCGCGCCGCCGCGAGGCCGCCGTCCGCGGGCTCACCAGCAGGAAATGCGGCCCGGGATGGGAGGCGGGGGCGGCGTCGCGCGACGCCGCGAAACGACGGTCGCGCGCTCTTCCGGCACGCCGGGAGCGTAACGTCGGCGGAAAGGGCGGGGTCGGTGATAGGAAGAGGCGTGCTCCTGGAACGAACGACGCTCGTCCGCGCTCCTCTGGCGTCCGTCTTCGACTTCTTCTCGGATCCGCGGAACCTCGCGCGGCTCACGCCCCCTGCGATGCGCTTCCGGATCGTCGAGGCGCCGGACCGCAAGCTCCGGGCCGGCGACCGCATGCGATACACGATCCGGCTGCTCGGTATCCCCGTGGGCTGGACGACGCTCATCACGTCCTGGGACGAGGGCCGCTCGTTCTCCGACGTCCAGGAGCGCGGGCCGTACCGCTCCTGGACTCACACGCATGCTTTCGCCGCGGTGGGAGACGGGGTCCGGATGCGCGACCGCATCGAATACGAGCTGCCCTTCGGAGTTCTCGGGCGAATCGCCCACGCCTTCTGGGTCGGCCCGCAGCTTCGCCGCATCTTCGATTATCGCGAGCGGGCCATCCGGGAGGTCTTCGATGGGCCCGGCCCTCCCGGCTGATCCGCGGCACCCGCTTTTCGGGTAAGAATGGCAACGGGAGGCCCCATGCCGAAAATCGACGCCATCGTTCGAGAAATGCTCCGCGAAGGAGAGACGACGAAGAAGGTCCTCGGGCGCGTTCCCTCGGACAAGCTCGACTGGAAGCCGCATCCGCGCTCGCGCTCGATCGGGGATCTCGCCTGGCACCTCGCGGCGCTTCCCGCGAGGATCGCCGCGATGGCGTCCCACGAGGAGGCGGACGTGATGGTCGTGCGGCAGCCGCCGCTTCCCGATTCGACCGGGGCGATCGTCGCGGCCTTCACGGCGGGCCTCGAATCGGCGCGCGAAGCTCTTTCGAAGCTCTCCGACGAGGATCTGGAGAAGAAGTTCCTGTTTCGCCGGGGCGACGTGACGATGGCCCATCTGCCCAAGCACGCCTTCCTCCGAACCGTGCTCCTGAATCACTCGTATCATCACCGCGGCCAGCTCGCCGTCTACCTGCGCCTGCTCGGCGTCCCGGTGCCCCCGATCTACGGGCCGACGGCCGACGAAGCCTAGCAGGCTGCTGAAAAACGAACCCGGGCGGCGTGTCACGAGTCTTGCTGATCGTTCGCAGGATGGCGCGGCGCCTCAGCACGACGACGCCGAGCGCCGGATCTTTACAACGCGCGAACGGCAAAACTCGCGCCACCAGAAGGTTGCGGCGGCGCGGGCTCGCCTGCTTCGTTGCCGCGCCGAGACGATGCCCGGCATCGCCTTCGGCGCGGCGTCTTACATTCGAGCCCGCGGGCGCTCGCAACCCCGCCACGGACCCTTTTTCAGCAACCTGCTGGCAGGCTTGCTTTTCCGCGAGGGTTCGGGTACACTGCCATTTCTTCGATCGCTCGCCTTCGTCTCTTCGCAGCAGAATCCGACGATACCGAAGAAAACGTCGGGTCGTCTTCGCCGCGAGTCCCCGCCGAAAATTTTGCGGTAATGATTTCACGCCGGATTGGATCCGGCAGGTAAAGGACAATCTCATGAAGCTCTATGTCGGAAACCTTCCCTTCAGCGTCAGCGAGGACCAGATTCGGGACCTCTTCGCCGGATACGGAACGCCCGAGTCCGTCCGCCTCATCACCGACCGGGAGACCGGACGGCCGAAGGGGTTCGGATTCGTCGAGTTCTCCAACGACGACGAAGCGCGCAACGCGATGTCGGCCTTGAACGGCCAGGACTTCGGCGGCCGCGCTCTCACGGTCAACGAGGCGCGCCCGATGGAGAATCGCGGCGGCGCCGCCGGCGCGTCCCGCGGCGGGTACTCCCGCAGCCGCTACTGATCGTACCGGCTTCACTCACGCCCCGGCTTCGGCCGGGGCTTTTTTTTGTCCTCTTCCACGGACGGGGCGAAGATCAGGCGGGAAACCTCCCTGGAGTTCGCGCGTATCAGGAGGAGGAGGCCATCATGGAACGCCGATCCCGTTTCCCCGATC
>DATFVB010000026.1 GCA_035260525.1 Thermoanaerobaculia bacterium | reverse complement strand
CGCGGTCGTCGGACGGATCACGGCGCACTTCCCGCAGACGAAGCCGCATCGGACGCTGATCACCGCCGACGCCGGCCTCAGTTACCGGTTCTAGGCCGGCGCGGACCATAGCTCGAGCGAATACGCACATCCTCGCCCGCCGGCCCCTGTGACGTACGTTTTCAGTACGCCTTCGGGTCCGGCGGTCTGTGGGTGCGCGTCTCGCTCGGCTCTGGCCGCGCCCCCTCGTCCTCGCGATTGACAACGGGCACCGGGCGCCCGTGCCGTCCTCATCGCGAGGGCGGAGAAGCGATCTCCGGTTCGCGATGTCGCATCGAGCCAAGACGGTGCGGCCGGCCCTCATTCCGTCCGCTTTGCCGAGCCTACGGCGGACGGAAGTCTCGAACGAAGCCGGACCGGGCTCGCGTCTCGCCGCGCCTGGGGACGGTCGCGATGGCGGAGCCCGTGCGACGATGGGTGACGACGCAGGCGATCGGAGCCCACGGGCTCTTCGCATCGCGGAAAGCTTTCGGCCGAAGGGTATCCAGCGCCGAGCGCGCCGATCGCCGCGCACGCCAGTGCGCGAGCCACCGAGGCGAAAGCTCCGCGATGCGGGAGCGGGAGCGTGGGCGAGGGGGCGGCGGTGGCGCGGTCGAGTCGTTCATTCGACGAGCCGCGCCGCCGTCACGCGCTCCCGGTCCCCGAGCCGGCTCCCGCGACGGTTACTCGGACGCCTTGATGATGGCCAGTCCTTTCTGGCCGTAGAACCTTCCGAGCAGCCCGTAGTAGGCGCCGGTCGCTTTCAGCTTCTTCAGGTTGTCGTTCAGGAGCGGTGTCAGGTCCGAACCGGGGCGGAGCGCGAACGCGTAGTTCTGCTTCTCCGACAGCGACCAGGCGATCTCGAGGTTCGCGTATTTCGCCGCGTACGTCATCGCCATCGGCGAGTCGGTGACGGTGAAGTCGGCGGTCCCGTCGGCGACCTTCGAGAAGAGCTCGCTCTGATTCTCGGTGTAGAGGAGCTTCACGCGAGGGACCTTGCGGCATTGCGTCTCCCACGTCGTTGCGCGCTGCGTGATGGCGCGCTTCCCGGCGAGCGCCGCGAGCGAGCGCGCCGGCTCCCCCCGCCGCACGACGACCGTTTCGCGCACGGGGAAATACGAGTCGGAGAGATCGACGATCTTCCGGCGCTCCGGAGTGTCGGTGATCGAAGCCGCCGCGATGTCTCCCTCGCCGCGGGCGAGCGCCGCGAAGATCGTGTCGAACGACGGAACGACGACGACCTGCGTCTGCGCGTCCAGCGACCGCGCGAACGAGCGGAGCAACTGGTACTCGATGCCGTCGTAGCCCGACTCGGTGCGGTAGATGAGCCGGGAGACGTCGTTTGGATCGGAGAGATCGGTCAGGATCCGAAGCGTCCGGGTCCGGCGGACCTGCTGGAGATCCGAGGCGGGGGCGGAGGAGCCGCTCAAGGCGGCGGCGCAGAAGACCGCCGCCGCGAGCCGCCGGAAGAGGAGTTGCACGCGGCTATTGTGATCGGAGCACCGGGCGCGCGCAACCGCGCGGCGGCCGCCGTCGTATGATCCGGGACGCGTGAAGAAGGACTACTACGACGTCCTCGGCGTCTCGCGGGGCGCGAGCGAAGCCGACGTCAAGAAGGCGTACCGCAAGCTCGCTCGCAAGCTCCATCCCGACGTCAACCCCGGCGACACGGGCGCGCAGAAGAAGTTCCAGGAAGTCCAGGAAGCCTACGAGGTCCTGCAGGATCCGGAGAAACGCAAGGCGTACGACCGCTTCGGCCACGCCGGACCGCGCGTCGAGGAGCCCCCGGAGGGCGGCGGATTCGACTTTGGGAGCTACGGATTCGGCGGCGGAGGGGGAGGCGCCGGTTTCGAGGATCTCGGCGGGATCTTCGGGAATCTCTTCGGCGGCATGGGCGGCGCGGGCTTCCGCGGGGGCGCGATGGCGGCCGACGCGCGGGCGACGATGGAGATTCCGTTCCGCACCTCCGTCTTCGGCGGCACGCTGCAGCTTCAGACGACGCGACGCGTCGCCTGCCCCACGTGCCAGGGAACCGGAAGGAAAGGCCGCGCTCCCTGCCCGACGTGCCGCGGCCAGGGACGGGTGGCGAACATGGAGAAGCTCAAGGTCAACGTCCCCGCCGCGATCCGCGACGGCGGCACGATCCGCATCCCGGGGAAGGGCGACATGGGGAGCGACGGGTCGGCGGGCGATCTCTACGTCACGATCCGGGTCTCCCCCCATCCCTATTTCGAGCGCCGCGACGACGACATCCTCGGCGTGGTGCCGATCACGATCCGGGAGGCCTACTCGGGCGCCGAGATCTCGGTGCCGACCGTGCACGGCCGCGTCCGCGCGAAGGTGCCGCCGGGGACGCAGGGAGGGCAGCGCTTTCGCCTGCGCGGCAAGGGAGTCCGCGATCCGCGCACCGACGCGTCGGGCGATCACGTCTACACGGTGAAGATCGTCGTCCCGAAGAACCTGACCCCCGCCGGCCGCGAGGCGGCGGCGCTCTTCGATTCGCTGTATGAGGGGGATGTTCGGGCGGCACTGCCGGAGGGCCTGGATTAGCCGGCGCGGCGATGCATCGAGCCGGACGGGCGCG
>DATFVB010000025.1 GCA_035260525.1 Thermoanaerobaculia bacterium | reverse complement strand
GTTCGTCGATGATACGCCCCCGGTCTCCCCGAAATGGTCATCCGAGCTCATCATCGAAGCAGGAAGACTTTGGGGACAGGCACTGTGAAATCGGCCGCTGAAATCGACCCGAAATCGAGCCAAAGAGGGAACGCTTTGAACTCTTTTTTGAACTCGTCCCTCGCGCGCGCGAGGGGAAATGGGTCGTAAAGTATTGAAAAGAGTGGTGGAGCTGAACGGGATCGAACCGTCGACCTCCTGAATGCCATTCAGGCGCTCTCCCAACTGAGCTACAGCCCCACGAAGAGAGCGGAATCCTAGTCCAGCGAGGGGGTTCCGTCAAACCGGTCTTCGAGGGCGGCGGCGCCTGACCGGCGGGCGGCTGGGACGCCCCGCTCCTGTGCGATTAAGCTCCTTTCGTGCACTTCGAGGCGGTGTTCCTCGTCCTGTTCTCGATCGCGAGCGCCGTCGCGATCGCGGCCAAACGGCTGAAGATCCCCTACACGGTGGCCCTCGTCGCGACGGGCCTGGTCCTCGGCCTGGTGCACGTGGTCGAGGCTCCGCATCTCACGCGGCAGCTCCTCTACACGTTCATCCTGCCGGGCCTCCTCTTCGAGGCGTCGTTCCATCTGGATCTGGGCGATTTCTGGAAGAACCGGCTCGCGATCCCGATGCTCGCCGTGCCGGGCGTCCTCGCCACGATCCTCCTGACGGCGGCGATCCTCGCGTCGCTCGCGCACGGGCTCGACTTCATGCGCGGATTCACGTTCGCGCACGGGCTGATCTTCGGGGCGGTGATCGCGGCGACCGACCCGATCGCCGTCGTCGGGCTGTTCCGCGCCCTCGGCGCGCCGAAGCGGCTGCGCGTTCTCGTCGAGGGGGAAAGCCTCCTGAACGACGGCACCGCGCTCGTGCTCTTCGGGCTCGTCCTCGAGCTCGTGTCGGGAGCGCATCCGACCGCCGGATCGCTCGCTCTGGCGTTTTTCAAGGAAGTGGGCGCCGGCGCGCTGACCGGCGTCGCGGTCGGAACGGCCGTGAGCCGCGTCATCCGATCGGTGGACGACCCGATGATCGAGATCACGCTCACGACGATCGCCGCCTACGGGTCGTTCGTGGCTGCGGAGGCGATCGGCGGATCGGGAGTGATCGCGACGGTCACCGCGGGGATGCTGTGCGGCAACTACGCGGTCCGGAGCGGGATGAACCCTTCGACGCGGATCGCGGCCGAGACGTTCTGGGAATACGCCGCGTTCGCGCTGAACTCCATCGTCTTTCTCCTCGTCGGCTTCGAGCTGCGGGCCGCCGATCTCGCCGCCTCATGGGCGCCGATCCTCGTCGCGTATGTCGCCATGACCGCCGGCCGCAGCGTCGTCATCCTTTCGGTCGCCGCGCTGCTCCGCCGCACCCGCGAAAGGATTCCGTGGCCGTGGACCGCGGTCCTGACGTGGGCGGGCCTGCGCGGCGCGCTTTCGATGGTCCTGGCGCTGAGCCTCGCGGCGGACGTCCCGCAGCGGAGCCTGCTCGTCACGATGACCTTCGGCGTCGTGCTGCTCACGATCCTGATCCAGGGGAGCACCATGAGTCCCCTGATGAAGCGCGCGGGGCTCGTCGACCGGACGAAGCGTCGAAACGAGGTCGAGATCGCGCGCGGGCGCGCCGTCGCCGCGCGCGCGGCGCTTTCCGAGCTGGAGCGGATGCAGCAGGACTTCGTCGTGTCGCCCGACGTCGTCGAAGAGTTTCGAGCCCGTTACGCGACGAAGGCGGACGAAGCGGAAAGAGCGCTGGTCAAGATTCGCGGCAAGGAAGGCGCGGCTCCCGGGACGCTGCGCCGCGACGTCCGGCGGCACATCCTCGTCGCGGAGAAGGCCGCGCTCATCGCGGCGGCGGACCGCGGTCTCCTCGGCCCGGAGCCGTTCGAGGAGGTCGTCGGGGACGTCGATGCGAGGCTCCTCGCGCTCGATGAGGAGGTCGGGGAGGAGTCGTCCCGGGAGGGCGCCGAGGAGTCGCCGGACGCCGGACCGAGACCGCCGAAGCCGGGCTAGCGTCGGCAGCGCTCCGAACGGCGGCGGGTCCATTCTCGGAGACCGGACGCGGACGTCGCGCTTCGCTTTTCGCGATTCCGGCCGGTCCGGTGCTGGTAATCTGGCAGGGTGACCGGTTTCCTCTCAATCGGGCGCGAAGGCGCGTGGTCGATGGCAATCCTGGCCGGCGCGATCCTCGTGGCGCTCGGGATCCATCATCTCGCCTTCTCGGCGCTCGCACGGATCACGGCGCGGACCCGCAACCTCGTCGACGCGTCGATCGTTCGACACGCCCGCCGTCCGGCGCGGCTGCTCGCCGTCTTCGCAGCCCTCTTCCTGGCGCTGCCCGCCACGCCTCTTCCCGCCGCGCTCGAAGGCCCCGTCCAGCACGGGGCCGGGCTCCTCCTGATCGCGGCCGTCGCGTATCTGGTCATTGCGATGACGAACGTCCTCGACGACTTCGTCTCGAGCCGTTTCGACATCGCGGCCGCCGACAATCTGGCGGCGCGCCGGGCGCGAACCCGCACGGAGATGCTGCGGCGCATCGTCGTCATCATCGTCGCGACGGTCGCGGCCGGGCTGATGCTGATGACGTTCCCCGCGATCCGCCGCTTCGGGACGAGCCTCCTCGCCTCGGCCGGGGTGGCGGGCATCATCCTCGGGCTCGCGGCCCGGGAGACGATCTCGAATCTTCTCGCCGGCATCCAGGTCGCGCTGACCGAGCCGATCCGCCTCGACGACGTCGTCGTGATCGAGGGGGAGTGGGGCCGCATCGAGGAGATCCGCATGACCTATGTCGTCGTCCGGATCTGGGACGAGCGGCGCCTGGTCGTGCCGCTGTCGTATTTCATCGAGAAACCGTTTCAGAACTGGACGCGGACGACGGCAAACATCCTCGGAGCCGTCTCGCTGCACGTCGACTACACGGCTCCCGTCGAAGAGATCCGCCAGGAGCTGCACCGCATCCTCCAGGCATCGCGGCTCTGGGACGGCAAAGTATGGAACCTGCAGGTGACCGCCGCCTCCGATCGGACGATCCAGCTGCGCGCGCTCATGAGTGCGTCCGACGGGCCGAGGGCGTGGGACCTGCGCTGCGAGGTGCGCGAGCGCCTGATCGCGTTCCTGCAGCACCGCCGCCCGAGCGTCCTTCCGAGACTCCGCGCCGAGATCGACCGCGACGCCGAGCCGGGCAGCTTCCCACCGGAAACACCGGATCGTAAGACCGATCGGCAAGACTCGTGAAATGCGGCCCGGACTCGTTTTTCAACACCCGCCCGTCGACGGGCGGGGCGATCAGCGCCTCAAGCCGGGCGGCGCAACGAGGACCGGGATCGGGCAGCCGGCGAGGAGCTCCCGGACGGTGCTGCCGAGGAGAGCCGATGCGACCCGGCCGCGTCCCCGGCTCCCGATCGCGAGCACGTCGTACCCCTTCCTCGCTTCTCGCCGAAGCTCCAGGGAGGGCTTTCCGCGGAGCAGAAGGTGCCTCACCTTCCCCGTTCCCCTCGCGATCGAGGCGAACCGCTCGGCGTAATGGGTCCGCAGTCCGGCGGCCAGCGCCTTCCCCTTCCTTTTCAGAAGGTCTCCGCGATCCTCGGACACCGCGGCGCCCACGTCGGAATAGGGCCGGACGTGCGCGAGCGTCAGCGATGCTCCCGTCCGGAGGGCGAGATCTCGGGCCACCTCGTAGGCGAGCTTCGACTCGGGCGAAAAGTCGATCGCGACGAGCAACCGAAGCGTGCGGGGAGGCATCGCGGCTGATTTTAGCGCTTCCGGGCCGCGCCGCTATGCGCTCCCGGCCTCCGGCGCGGCGGGGGTCAGGCGCCGGGTCCGGACCCGCGCCTGGAGGAGGAGCAGCTCGTAGATTCCCGCGCCCACGAAATACACGACCGAGACTCCGAGCCCGACCCCCCGGGGCGTCCAGCGCGGGTGATCGAGCGCCTTGCCGGTCGCGAGCATCGACGCCGAGATCGTGAGCGTCACGAGCGCCTGGTCGGCGGCGAAGACGCGGCCGCGGACGCGGTCGGTCGTCTCCTGCTGCAGGAGCACCGTCGAGAGCACCCAGGTGATCGCGGTGCCGATCCCCGAACCGACGAGGAACAGGAAGGCGAGGAGAGCCGAATGCGCCAGCGAGGCCGCGGCGAGAAAGGCCCCGCAAATCAGGAATCCCCAGGCGAGGGTCCGCCGCGCGGCGGGGCCCTGCGTGCTCCCCCACCGCCGCGCGATGAACGGCCCGATCCCCGTTCCGATGCCGCGGGCGGCGAACAGGAACCCGATCCCTCCGGCGGCCGTTTTTCCGAATCGGAAAACGCGCTCGCCCCAGATCGCGAGCACGAGCCCCGTCCCGCCGGCGAGTCCGAGGAGCGCCTTCGCGCAGAGGACCGGCAGCAGGGAGGGCGCGCGGAGCGCCTCGCGAACTCCCGAGAGGAACCCCCGCTCGGAAGGATGCGGACGCGACTCGATCGGCGGGATCACCGCCCGGAGCACGAACCACGCGGACCAGAGGTAGCTCGCGGAGTTCAGGAGGAAGGCCGTACGCTCGCCGAAGATCGCGGTGAGGAGCCCGCCGATCGCCGCACCGGCGGCGAGCATCACCGACCACGTCGTCGCGGTCAGCGCGTTGGCGGCGAGAAGCCCTTCGGGCCGGACGACGCGCGGCGTCACGGCGTTGCGCGCGGGCTCGAAGAACGACGAGATCCCCATCTGGACGAAGGTCGCGAGATAGACGATCCAGATCCGCCCCGGCCGGTCGACGAGCAGGAACGCCAGCACGACCCCGGCGCGGGAAACGTCGGCCGCGATCATCACGAGCTTGCGCGGAAGGTGGTCGACGACGCGGCCGGCGAGCGGCGAGACGAGGAAGACCGGCACCATCTGCAGGACGTAGAAGATCCCGGCCGCGCTCCCCGAGCCGGTCAGCCGGAGCAGCAGCGACAGGACCGCGACCTGATTGAACCAGTCGCCGAGCAGGCTCCCGACCTGCCCGATCCAGATGCGCCGGAAATCGGGGTTTTCGCGGAGCACCGCGGCGTAGCTCTGGGAGGGGTTGGCGATCGAGGACATGGGAGCGGGAATTCTAAGTCCGGACGGAGTGGGCCTCGGAAGCCGGAAGGAAACCCTCGGGGCCCCGACCCGGCCCCGTCAGCTCCCCGTCTCAATCTCGTACACGTCGATTCCGGTTCCGATCTTCGCGAAGCGGTCGATCGGGCTTTTCGCGATGAGGCGGCTCCACCACGGCCGGCGGCTCTTGCCGAACATCGCGACCGTCACGTCGTTCTGCTTCGCGAAGCGGAGAAGCTCGCCCGCGACGTTTTTCGCCGACAACCAGACGACTTTCGCGCCGAGCTCCATCGCCAGCGTGACGTTCTCCGAGAGCAGGCGGTGATCCCGCGCCGACATCCGGTGCGGGTGCTCCTTCGGCGTGCGGACATAGGCGGCGAACCAGTTCGTGTTCATCCGGCCGGCGAGCGCGGAGGCTCGCCGCAGGAGCAGCCGGGTCGTCTCCGCGTTGGACGACATCGCGACCATCACCTTCGTGCCGACGGGACCCGTCTCTCCCGCGCGGTCCCGCGCGCGCCGGTCGGCTTCGAGCCGGTCGGCGATCGACCGCATCGCGAGCTCGCGGAGCGAGGCGAGGTTCTCGGGACGAAAGAAGTTCTCGAGCGCCGGCGTGATCCGTTCGGCGGGATAGATCTTCCCCTCGCGGAGCCGCTGGATCAGCTCTTCGGAGGGAAGGTCGACGTTGACGATCGCGTCCGCCTGCCGGAGGAGGCGGTCGGGGACGCGCTCCCGAACGTCCACCCCGGTGGCGCGCGTCACGACGTCGAACAGGGACTCGACGTGCTGGATGTTGACGGTCGTCATCACGGAGATCCCCGCCGCGAGGATCTCCTCGACGTCCTGGAACCGCTTCTCGTGCTCGACACCGGGGACGTTCGTGTGCGCCAGCTCGTCGACGACGACGATCTCGGGCTTGCGCGCGAGGATCGCGGGGAGATCCATCTCTTCGAGCTCCTTCCCCTTGTACGCGACCTTCCGGCGCGGAAGGATCGGCAGCCCCTCGAGCTTCTCCCGGGTTTCCACGCGCCCGTGCGTCTCGACGAATCCAACGACGACGTCGACGCCGCGCTTTTTCAGGTGATAGGCGTCCTCGAGCATCTGGTAGGTCTTCCCGACGCCCGCGGCATGGCCCACGTAGATCTTGAGACGGCCTCGTTTCGCCTTCTCGATCAGCCGGAGGAAGTCCTCGGGCGACGTTCGGCGATCGGTAGCCATGGCCGAGGCTATCTCCCGGGAAGAGCCCGGTCGAGATCGACGTTCGTCATCAGCACGTTCACCCGAGGATCGCCGATGAATCCGAGCGTCCGGTTCTCGACGTGCCGATCGATCGCGGCGAGCACGGCGCTTTCGGAGACGCCGCGCGCCCTTGCGATCCGAAGGGCCTGCCATCGCGCGGCGTCGGGAGAGAGATGCGGGTCAATTCCGGAGGCCGAGCTCGTCACGAGGTCCGCCGGGACCGGGCGGGGGTCGCCCGGCCGATCGGCGCGCGCGGCGGCGACCGCGGCCGCGACCGCCTTCGCGAGCGCCGCGCTCGTCGGG
Organism: Thermoanaerobaculia bacterium; assembly: GCA_035260525.1. Lineage (NCBI taxonomy): Bacteria > Pseudomonadati > Acidobacteriota > Thermoanaerobaculia > Thermoanaerobaculia bacterium. The sequence continues at coordinate 7,203 of DATFVB010000025.1, read as the reverse complement.
CCCAGGTTCGTCCCTCCGGAGGCCGTGGCGTCGTAGCCGTCCTTGCCGGCCGCCGACGGGCGGGCGTGCAGATAGCGCGCCCCGGAGAAGCTCTGGCCGATGAGCTCCGATCCCACGATGCGGCCTCCGATCTTCACGAAGGATCCGTCCGCGCGGTCGCGCCAGAGAACGCGCGCCGCCAGCGTCACCGCGGCGGGATAGACGCCTCCGAAGAGGACCGTCGTCGCCGCGACGAAGAGAATCGAACGAGCCAGCATCTTCATCCAAGTGCCTCCCAACGAGAATTGCGATAGCGGCGTTCGGTGCGCCGCGGGGTAAGCTGCAAGGCGACGCGATGCAGGCGATGCCGTAGCGATCGTCGAGTCGCGGCAACGCAGCCGATCGCCCCGCGCCGCCTGAACCCGAAGGGCGCCCGCACATTGCGAACGATCTCGGCGTTGCAACGCGGGCCTTCGCCGCGCCGAAGTGGCTTCGGCCACGCAGGCGGGCCCGATGCTACCGGCATCTGCTCCCGCGCCGTGCCTTGAGCTCGTCCGCAAGCCGCTGGCGCGCCGCACTCGCTATTCTCGTTGGCAGGCACTACAACCTCACGCGAGCCGGAGGGCCACGACGGCCATGTCGATCAGCTTGATTCCCGCGAAGGGCACGAGGATTCCGCCGATCCCGTAGATCACGAGATTGCGAGAAAGGATCCGGGCCGCTCCGAGCGGCCGGTATCTCACGCCGCGGAGAGCGAGCGGAATCAAAGCGACGATGACGAGCGCGTTGAAGATGACCGCCGACAGGATCGCCGACCGGGGGTTTCCCAGATGCATCACGTTCAAGGCGTTCAAGAGCGGATACGTCGAAGCGAACATCGCGGGGAGGATCGCGAAGTACTTCGCGACGTCGTTCGAGATCGAGAACGTCGTGAGCGCCCCTCGGGTCATCAGGAGCTGCTTGCCGATCTCGACGATTTCGATCAGCTTCGTCGGGTTCGAGTCGAGATCGACCATGTTCCCCGCCTCGCGCGCCGCCTGCGTTCCCGTGTTCATCGCGACGCCGACGTCCGCCTGCGCGAGGGCCGGCGCGTCGTTCGTGCCGTCGCCGGTCATCGCGACGAGGTTTCCCCCCTCCTGCTCGCGGCGGATCAGAGCGAGCTTGTCCTCGGGCTTCGCCTGGGCGAGGAAGTCGTCGACGCCGGCTTCCTGGGCGATGGCCGCGGCGGTCAGCGGATTGTCGCCCGTGATCATGATCGTCTTGATCCCCATGGCCCGGAGCCGGTCGAAGCGGTCGCGCATCCCCGCCTTCACGATGTCGCGTAGCGCGACGACACCGAGGACTCTGGGACCGTCGGCGACGAGGAGCGGAGTCGCTCCCTGCCCGGCGATGCGGTTGATCTCGTCGTTGACGGCAGGCGAAGTCTCGGCCCCTTCGCTCCGGACCCATTCCATGACGGCGTCGCCGGCGCCCTTCCGGATCTTCCGGCCGTTGAAATCGACGCCCGACATCCGGGTCGTGGCCGAGAACGGAATGAAGTTCATGCCGGCGACGTGCCGGCCGCGAAGGTTGTGCCGCTCCTTGGCGAGGACGACGATTGACCGTCCCTCCGGCGTCTCGTCGGCGAGCGAGGAGAGCTGGGCCGCCTCGGCGAGCTCCTCCGCCGCGACGCCCTCGGCGGGGACGAAGTCGGTCGCCTGGCGGTTCCCGAGCGTGATCGTCCCCGTCTTGTCGAGGAGCAGCACGTTGACGTCTCCCGCGGCTTCGACCGCGCGCCCCGACATCGCGAGAACGTTGTGCTGGAGGACGCGGTCCATTCCGGCGATGCCGATGGCCGAGAGGAGGCCGCCGATCGTCGTCGGAATGAGGCAGACGAGGAGCGCGATCAGGACGGCGGTCGTCGCCTGTCCGCCGGCATAGAGCGCGAAGGGGCGGAGGGTCACGGTCGCGATCAGGAAGACGATCGTGAGGCCGGAAAGAAGGATCGAGAGCGCGATCTCGTTGGGGGTCTTCTGCCGCTGCGCGCCCTCGACGAGCGCGATCATCCGGTCGATGAACGTCTCGCCGGGGTTCGACGTGATCGCGACGACGATGCGGTCGGAAAGGACCCGGGTGCCTCCGGTGACGGCCGAACGGTCTCCTCCCGATTCGCGGATGACGGGAGCCGACTCGCCGGTGATCGCGGATTCGTCGACCGAGGCGATCCCCTCGACGACCGTGCCGTCGCCCGGAATCATCTGCCCGGCTTCGACCACGACGCGGTCGCCCTTGCGGAGCGCGGTCGCGGCAACGACCTCCTCACCCTTGCGGCCGAGCCGGCGCGCCGTCATCTCCGTCTTTCCCTTGCGGAGCGCCTCCGCCTGCGCCTTTCCCCGGCCCTCCGCCATGGCTTCGGCGAAGTTCGCGAAGAGGAGCGTGAACCAGAGCCAGACGGCGATCTGGACGTTGAACAGGATCTCCCCGCCGCGCGCGGCGTCCCGCACGAGGAGAAGGGTCACGAGCGCCGCGCCGGCCAGCACCACGAACATGACCGGGTTCTTCATCTGGACCTTCGGAGCGAGCTTCCGGAAGGAATCGCGGATCGCCGGCCGGACGATCGCCGGATCGAAGAGCTTGCGTCGTGCCGTCTTTGCCACGTCGGTCATCCTCAGAAGAGCGTCCCGGCCTGCATCGCAAGCTGCTCCACGATCGGGCCGAGCGAGAAGGCCGGAAAGAACGTCAGTGCGCCGACGATGACGATCACGCCGACGAGGAGGAACGTGAAGAGCGGGCCGGTCACCGGGAACGTCCCGGCGGACTCCGGGATCTTCTTCTTCGCCGCAAGCGACCCCGCGATCCCGAGGATCGGGATGATCATCCAGAACCGGCCGAAGAACATGTCGAACCCGAGCGTCGTGTTGTACCAGAGCGTGTTGGCGTTCAGGCCCGCGAAGGCGGAGCCGTTGTTCCCCGCGCCGGATTCGTACGCGTAGAGGATCTCCGAGAAGCCGTGGGGACCGGCGTTGGCGAGCGAGGAGAGGCCCGGCTTCCCCCGCGCGGCGGCTGCCGAGAAGCCGAGGATGATGAGCGTCAGGATCAGGACCGAGAGCATCGCGAGCTTCACTTCGTGGGCCTCGATCTTCTTGCCGAGATACTCCGGCGTGCGTCCGACCATGAGGCCGGCGATGAAGACCGAGAGGACGACGAAGACGAACATTCCGTAGAGGCCCGCGCCGACGCCCCCGAAGACCACCTCCCCCGTCGCGATGTTGGCGAGCGGGACGAGACCCCCGAGCGGCGTATAGGAGTCGTGCCAGGAGTTGATCGCGCCGCAGGAAGCGTCCGTCGTGATTGTCGCAAAGAGGGTCGAGTCGCCGATCCCGAACCGGACCTCCTTCCCCTCCATGTTTCCGGCCGACGTTTCGACGCCCGCCTTCTGGTGGATCGGGTTGCCCCGCCGCTCGGAGACGTTCGCGACGATGACGCCGGCGAGAAAGAGGATCGCCATCGCGGCGAAGACCGCCCAGCCGTGCCGGACCGAGCCGGTCATCCGCCCGAGCGTGTTCGTCAGCCCCGCGCCGATCGCGAAGATCAGCAGCATCTCGACGAAGTTCGTCCCGGGCGTGGGGTTCTCGTACGGGTGGGCGGAGTTGGCGTTGAAGAAGCCGCCGCCGTTGGTGCCGAGCTCCTTGATCGCCTCCTGCGAGGCGACCGGTCCTTGCGGGATCTTCTGGGTCCTTCCCTCGAGGGTCGTCACGGAGACGTCGGCCCGGAAGTTCTGGACGACCCCACGAGAGACGAGGAACAGAGCGGCGGCGAACGAGAACGGCAGGAGCACCCAGAGGAGCGCGCGGGTGCAGTCGAACCAGAAGTTTCCGATTCCTTTCGCCTTCTCGCGCGCGATCCCCCGGATCACGGCGACCGCGATCGCGATGCCGGTCGCGGCCGACAGGAAGTTGTGGTACGCGAGCCCCGCCATCTGGGTGAAGAACGACATCGTCGATTCGCCCGAGTAGCCCTGCCAGTTCGTGTTCGTCGTGAACGAGACCGCGGTGTTCCAGGAGGAATCCGGGGAGACATTGCCGAAGTGATTGGGGTTGAGCGGCAGCCACTTCTGGAGCCGCTGCATGAGGTACAGGACGACGAGCGACACCGCGTTGACCAGAAGCATCGCGATCGTCCATTCGACCCAGGTCTGGTCGCGCTCGGCGTCGACGCGGCAGATCCGGTAAACCGCCCGCTCGACGGGCCGGAGGAGCGGGTCGAGGAGGGTCCTTCGGCCGTCGAACACGCGCGTCATGTAGCGGCCGACGATGGGCGTGATCGCGACGATGATCGCGAAATACACGAGGATTTCGATCAGGTTCGGCGAGGTCATGGTCGGGACCTCACACCTTCTCCGCCCGGACCATCGTCCAGAGCAGATAGCCGAGCAGGAAAAGCGTCACGAGCAGACCGAGAGCGTCTTCCCATCCCACGGCGCACCTCTCTCACATCCGGTCGCAGCGCCGCACATACCAGACCGAGGCCCGGAAGAGCAGAACGGTCAGGGCGAGAAAGATCAGATCGGCCATCGTCGTTTCTCCTTCGCGCTGCACCCGACGGCGCCCGGAAATTTTTCTTCCCGACTCCGCGACAAACGATTTCGGCGTCGGAGAGGGTCGAAGGAGGCGGTCGAGCGCATCATCGGAAGCGGCCACCGCGTCGCCGGTCGACGCCAGGCCCGATGGCACGATCGAGCAGGACGGCGTAGCCGATCAGGCCGACGCCCCGGAGCTCGTCTCGTTTCGCACCGCCCGGACGGAGCCTCAGGTCGGAGAAAAAGCAGGCGGCCACGACGGCGACGGCGGCCAGGGCCAGCGTCATCCGGGATCGGCGCGGAAGCAGACCACGGTGGCTCACCGCCGAAGAATCGCGCGCGGGGCCGGAAAGAGTCCGGAAGAATCGAGAAAGAAGTTCGAAAGATCCGGCGGGCGCTATTCGCCCGGGTTGAAGCGATAGCCGACCCAGGGCTCCGTCACGATGTGTCGGGGCCGATTCGGGTCGGGCTCGATCTTCCGCCGGAGGCTTCCGACGTGGACGCGCACGGTGTCGTTCGTGACGCCGCCGCTCCCCTGCCAGACCGCGGCGATGAGCTGCCGGTGCGTCCAGAGGACGCCCGGCTTCGAGAGGAACGTCTCGAGCAGCGCGAACTCGGTCGGGGTCAGATGCAGTTCGCGGCCCCCCCGGACGACGCGCTTGCCGGCGAGGTCGACCTCCACGTCGCCGAACCGGGCCGGGCCGGAGGAGGCGGGCGCCAGCCGGCGCAGGAGCGCCCGGACCCGCGCGAGGAGCTCCGCGACGCCGAACGGCTTCACGACGTAGTCGTCGGCGCCGGCGTCGAGGAGGGCGACCTTCTCCTTTTCCTCGGCGCGAACCGTGAGCACCAGAATCGGGACTTCGGAAACCTTCCGGATCTGGCGCACGAGGCCGAGTCCGTCCACGTTCGGCATCGACAGGTCCGTGATCACGAGGTCGAACGGCGCCGTTTCGGCCCGCTCGATCGCTTCCCGCCCGTCCGCCGCCGTTTCGACCTCGAATCCTTCGCGGGCGAGCGCCTCCCGGATCACCTTCCGGATCGCCGGATCGTCGTCGGCGACGAGGACCCGTTTCACGATTCCTCCGCCGCGAGCCGGATCTCGAACGTCGTACCTCCGGCGGGCGACGCCGCGAGCGAGAGCCGGCCGCCGTTTTGCTCCGTCAGGCTCCGCGCGATGTAGAGGCCGAGTCCGCTCCCGGGAGCTCCCGCCCCGCCGCCGAGCCGGACGAACTTCTCCATGGCGCGCTCGCGATCGGACGGCGGGATTCCCGGACCCGAGTCGGTCACCCGGAAAACGGCATCCGGCCCCTCCCGGAAGACCGAGAACCGGACCTCGCTCCCCGCCGGCGAGTAGCGGCCCGCATTTTCGAGCCCCATCCCGATCGCCTCGGTGATTTGAGCCGGGTCGACCGAGACCCGGGTCTCGGCGCCGGAAACGTCCACGACGAGGGAGTGTCCCTCGAGCGCGTTTCCGAACCGGGCCACCGCCGCTTCGGCGATCGCGCCGCAGGAGACGCGCTCGCGGCTCGGCCGGGCGGTTCCCGCCTCCAGGCGGACGACGTTCAGCAGGTCCTCCACCAGCCGGGTGAGGCGCTCGAGCGCGCCGACGACTTCCCGCGACTCGCCGCTCTCGCCGGCTCGCCGTCCCCAGTTCTCCACCGATCCGCGCGCGGCGGCGAGCGGAGTCTTCAGGTCGTGCCCGAGGGTCGCGAGCAGGGTCGATTTCATCTCGTCCCGCGCCCGGGCGCCTTCCGCCTCGCGCGCGATCCTCAGGAACTTCTCCCGTTCGAGAGCGAGCCCGGTGAGGGCAGCGCATCCTTCGGCCATCCGGTCGCTCCGGCGCGCGCCGCGCACGGCGAGCGCGCCGACCCTGTGGACGCCGAGCGGGATCGGAAGATAGAGATCGCTGCCGCCCAGAGCCGAAGGGAACGCCGCCGAGTTTCCCTGCCGATAGGCGATCTCCGCGAGGTCGGACCGCAGCTCGCCGGCGCCCGAGGACGCGGCGTTGACGAGCTGTCCCCTTCCGTCTTCGAGGAAGATCGCCGCCTGATCGCACTCGAGCGCGCGGCGGACCCGGTCGCTGACGACGCCGAGGAGCGATTCCCGGTTCGTGTCGGCGAGGAACGACTGGGAAAGCGCGGTCAGGGTCAGGAGGTCGCTTCGTTCCTGCTCCAGGAGGCGGAGCCGAAGCCGCGAGAGCGCCGAGAGGCGGCCGATCACGAGCCCCGCGGCGAGGAAGACGGTGAGCGCCACGACGTTCTGGGGATCGTGGATCGTGAACGTGTAGAGCGGCGGAAGGAAGAAGAAATTGAAGGCGAGCGTGGCGAGAACGGCCGCGAAGACTCCCGGACCGCTTTCCCAGACCCACGCGACCAGAAACACGACCACGAGGAGGAGAAGGGCCTGCGCGGCGTCGGTCAATCCGGCGACGAGTTTCAAGCCCCCGACGACGAGGGCCACCAGCACGATCGCCGCGCCGTACCCGGCCAACGCCGACGATCGTCCCCGCGGACCTTCGCCCGGCATACGCTAGTGTCCCGTCCCGGAAATAGCTTCGGCGTCGTTCGGAGCGCCGCGGGGTAAGCTGCCAGTCGCCGCGACGATGGCGATGCGTTGCCATCGTCGAGTCGCGGCGGCGCCGCAGATTGCCCCGCGCCGCCCGAACC
>DATFVB010000024.1 GCA_035260525.1 Thermoanaerobaculia bacterium | reverse complement strand
CGCGTGCGCGCCGTCGAGGATCCGGTGTTCGCCGGATCCAACGGCGGTCTCGCGATCGCCCTCGACGCACCCGACACCGACTGGGAGAGCCTCGCCGGTTGAGCGACCAGGGGTTCCCCGGGGACCGAACCGAGATCCGCTCGCGGGAGCGCCGGAAAGTCCCGTCGGTGACCGACGTCGTCGACGCGGTCGCCCGGAGCCGCGAAATCCCGCCAGAACGCCGGCCGGAGGTCTTCAAAGCCGCCCAGCAGGTCTGCGCGGAGGAGCTGCGCCTCGCGCGGACGGGCTTCGCGCCCGCCTCGCTCGCCGAGCTGGTCGACCGCGCCGTCATGCTCCTTCCGCGCGATCTGGGGGGAGAACGCCTCGCGATCCGGGGCTGGGACGAGGACGCGCCGTTTTCGGAAGAGCCGCTCCCGGAGGTCGAGCCGATTTTTTCGCCCGAGGACCCGTTCGGAGGAGAACCGGCGCTCGCCGGCGAGTGGATGGAGGAGGCCGTCGAGCGAGCGGCCGCTCCCCGGCCCGACGCCGAGCCGGCGCCGGAGCCGGAGCCCGAAGCCGAGCGCGAGGAGGCGGAGGCCCCGGAGGAGATCGAGTTCGCAACCGCCGAGGAGTCGCCCGCCGCGGCGAGCGGCGGAAGGCTCGTGGCCGTCCTTCTCGTCCTCGCGATCGCCGGCGGCGTGTGGTTTTTCGCGAGGACGAAGCGCGCGCCGGCGCCGCCGGCCGGGACCTCCCAGCCGCCGCCCGCGTCGGCGATCCTCCCGGCGCCCGCGTCGGCGATCCTCCCGCCGACCGCGACGCCGGGGCCGCTGCCGGCGCCCGCCGCCGGCCCGTCCGCCGCGCCGCCGCCGTCCCTCCCGACGAGCGCCGCGGCTTCCCCGGGATCCGACGCGGGCGGGATTCCCGAATCGCGCGGCTCGGCGATGATCTCGCCCGACTGGTCCGGGCGTCGTCCGGCATGGATGATTCACTTCTCCTCTTTCCAGCGGAAGGAAAACGCCGACCGGGACGCCGCGCGCCTCGGCAAGCTGCTCGACCGTCCGCTCAGCGTCATTTCGGTCAATCTCGGGAAGCCCGGCCTCTGGTACCGCGTGATGCTCGGGGAGTACGCGTCGCGCGAGGAGGCGCAGGCGCAACGGGACGCGCTCGCCGCGAAGGGCACCCCGGGCGTCGGCCTCGTCTATCGGGTCACGGCTCCCTGACCGCGTGGTCCGCTCTCCCGACCCGTCGCTCGCCGCCCGCCTGACGGCGCGGATCGCCCGCGAGGGACCGATCCCGTTTTGCGATTTCATGGAAGCCGCGCTCTACGACCCGGAGGACGGGTACTACAGCCGCCGCGCCGCGATCGGCGAAGGGGGCGATTTCGTCACGTCTCCGTCGATTTCGCCGCTCTTCGCGCGGGCGGTCGCGCGTGTTTTCGCGGCGGACGCGGAGAGCTTCGCCGGCGAGGTCGTGTTCTGCGAAGCGGCCGCGGGGGAGGGGAGGTTCCTGCGCGATTTCCGGGAAGCCCTGTCGGAGATCGCGCCCGTCCTCGCCCGCCGGACGCGGCTCCGCGCGATCGAGCGGTCGGCGGCGGGCCGGGCCGCGATCGAGCGCGGCGCCGTCGCCGAGCGCATCGCGGCGGACGCCGCGGAGTGGGAGGGCGAGCGCTTCGAGGGATGGGTCTTCTCCAACGAGCTCTACGACGCCCTGCCGGTGCACCGGGTGGAGATGCGGAAAGGGAAGCTGCTCGAGCTGGGAGTGACGGTTGGTCCCCCTCTCCCGGCGGGAGAGGGTCGGGGTGAGGGAGACCCGTCGCCGCCCCGGGCTCTCTCCCCGGCGGCTTCGCCGCGGCCTCTCCCGCCTGCGTGGCCGAAGCCACTTCGGCGCGGCGAAGGCCCGCGGGGAGAGGCCGTCCGCGAGCCGCCAACCCGGGCGCAGTTCGCCTGGACCTCGTGGCCAGCCCCGCCGGCGCTCGCCGCGTACCTCGCGCGCTTCGGAGTCGAGCTCGCCGAAGGGCAGGTCGCCGAGATCGACCTCGCCGCGGCGCCGCTCCACCGCGCGCTCGCCCGGTTCCTTTCGCGCGGCCGGCTCGCCGCGTTCGACTACGGGCACCGCGCGCCGATCCTGTACCACTCCTCCGCCCGCCCGCGCGGGACGCTCGCGGTCCATGCGCGCGGAAGGCGCGGCGGCGACCCGCTCGAGCGGCCCGGAGAAGTGGACCTGACCGCGCACGTCAACTGGGACGACATCGCGGCGGCCGGCGAAGCCGAAGGGCTCTCGACGGACGCGCGGATGCGCCAGTCGGAGTTCCTGATTCGCGCCGGGCTCTTCGAGGATGCGGGCGACAGCCGCGTCGCCGAGACGCGCGACAGCCGCCTCGAGGCGATGCGCCTTTTCGATCCCGAAGGGATCGGAGACGCTCTCTCCGTCCTCCTGCAGTCGAAGGGGATCGGGCCTCCGAAATTTCGCTTCATGGCATGACGGGAGGAATCGCAGGCCTCGCGGGACGCCCGCCCGGACCCGCGGCGCTTGTGATTTCTTTCACATTGACTTCCCCGACCCGAATCGAGAAAATCCCGAGGCCCACATGGAATCGTATTTCTTCATCCTCGTGTTCGCGATCCTGGCGGCAGCCCTGCCGATCGGCACGATCGTCGTCGCCCGGCTCCTCCAGCACGGGATCCCGAATCCGGCGAAAGGGGAGCCGTACGAGTGCGGCATCGAGTCGCCGACGACCGCCTTCGATTACCGCTTCTCGGCGCGCTATTTCCTGATCGCCGTCCTCTTCGTCGTGTTCGACGTGGAGACGATCTTCCTCTTCCCCTGGGCGATCATGCTCAACAAGCTCGCGATTTTCGGTTTCATCGAGATGCTCGTGTTCATCGCCATCCTGGTCGTCGGCTACTTCTACGCCTGGAAGCGCGGAGCGCTGCAATGGGCATGAGGGACGCCGCCGCATGAGCCTTCTCGCCAACCGGTTCGAAGAAAACGTCCTCACCACCACCGTCGACTCCGTCATCAACTGGGCGCGGCGGAGCGCGATCTGGCCGATGCAGTTCGGGCTCGCGTGCTGCGCGATCGAGATGATGGCGGTGATGGACGCGCGGCACGACCTGGCCCGTTTCGGCGCCGAGGTGTTCCGCGGGACGCCGCGGCAGTCGGACCTGATGATCGTCGCCGGCACGGTCGTCGAGAAGATGGCGCCCGTCGTCAAGCGCCTCTACGACCAGATGCCCGACCCGAAGTGGGTGATCGCGATGGGATCCTGCGCGACCTGCGGCGGTCCCTACCGGACCTACGCCGTGACGCAGGGGGTCGACCGGATCGTGCCCGTCGACGTGTACGTCCCCGGCTGCCCGCCGCGGCCCGAGGCGCTCCTCTACGGGATCATCCAGCTCCAGAAGAAGATCGACGGGATGAAAGTCATCCGCAAGGCGTCCTGATGGCCGAGAAGCCTGCGGCGAAGCCGGCCGCGACCGACGCTTCCGGACATCCCTGGGTGGCCTCGATCGCCGCGGCCGTGCCCGGCGCGGTCCTCGCCGCGAAGGAATTCGCTCGGCAGGTCACCGTGACGGTCGCGCGCGAGAAGATCGTCGACGTCGGGCGGCACCTGAAGGACGCCGAGGACTTCAAGTACTGCGTCGACGTCACGGCCGTCGACTGGCGCGACCGCCAGCCGCGGTTCGACGTCGTCTACCACTTCTATTCCTTCTCCAAGAACGACCGGATCCGCGTGAAGCTCGGATGCGCGGAAGGGGAGGAGGTCCCGTCGCTCGCGACGACGTTCCTCGCCGCGAACTGGTCGGAGCGCGAGGTATGGGACCTCTTCGGGATCTCCTTTTCCGGCCACCCGGACCTGCGCCGGATCGTGACCTGGGACGGGTTCAACGGGCATCCGCTGCGGAAGGACTTCCCGATCGAGGGGATCGACACCGGCGCCGCGATCTACCCGGAAGAGTGGCCCTCCGGCGGCGGCCCCTCGCCGAACGACCCGAACCGGAAGATGCTGTCGTGAAGACAGCCGAACCGAGATGCCTCGTGAGGACGACAAGCGAATGGCAAGCCTCGTGAAGACAGCCGAACGAGACGCTTCGTGAGCGGCGAGGGAGAGGCTTCGTGAGCGACCGCACCCCCGAGCAGCAGGAAGCCGACTACTTCGCCGCGCGGGCGAAAGCCGCCGCGACGCTCCACAACCCTCCCGCGCGCACGGTGGCCGCGCCGAAGACGCTCTTCGACGTCACGGAGATGGAGCTCAACTTCGGGCCCCAGCATCCGTCCACGCACGGGGTGCTGCGGATCGTCCTGAAGGTCGACGGCGAGAAGATCGTCGACGCGATCCCGGACATCGGGTATCTCCACCGCGGCACCGAGAAGCTCTTCGAGACCGAGACGTATCCGATGGCGATCCCGCACACCGACCGCATGGACTACGTCTCCGCGGCGACGAGCAACCACGCGTATTGCCTGACGGTCGAGAAGCTCCTCGGCGTCGAGGTCCCGCGGCGCGCGCAGTTGATCCGCGTCGTCCTCGACGAGCTCCAGCGGCTCTCCTCCCATCTCGTGTGGCTGGGGACCTCCGGGATCGACCTCGGCGCGGTGACGCCCTTCTGGTACTGCTTCCGGGAACGGGAGCAGATCCTCGATTTCTTCGAGGAGTACTGCGGCGCGCGCCTGACGCTCAACTGCATGCGGATCGGCGGCCTGCCGTTCGATCTGACGCCGGGGTGGGTCGAGGCCGTCGGTTCCTTCATCGACGACTTCCCCTCCCGGATCGACGAGTACGAGACGCTGCTCACCGACAACCGGATCTGGAAGAAGCGCACGGTCGGGATCGGGGTGATCTCGGCCGAGGAGTGCGTCGAGTGGGGGCTCACGGGACCGGTGATCCGCGGCTCGGGCGTCGAGTGGGACCTCCGGCGCGCCCAGCCCTACGAATGCTACGACGAGCTCGACTTCGTCGTTCCGACCGGGAAGAACGGCGACACCTATGACCGGTACCTCGTCCGGATCGCCGAGATGCGGCAGTCGGCGAGGATCATCCGGCAGTGCCTCGACCGGCTCGAGCCGGGCGAGATCAAGGGGAAGGTCCCGCGCGTCATCAAGCCGGTCGCCGAGGAGGTCTACGCGTCGGTCGAGTCTCCGAAGGGGGAGATCGGCTTCTACCTCGTCTCCAACGGCACGAACAAGCCGTACCGCCTCCACGTGCGCCCGCCGTCGTTCATCAACCTGCAGGCGCTTCCGCGCCTGGCGCGCGGGCACCTCGTCTCGGATCTCGTCGCGCTGATCGGCACCGTCGACATCGTGCTCGGCGAGGTGGACCGGTGAGCCCGGCGGCGCTCCAGACGCTCCTGACGGCGGTGAAGATCCTCCTGATCGTCCTCGTCGTGCCGGCCGTCGTCGGGTTCGTGATCGTCTACGCCGAACGGCGGATCATGGGCTTCATGCAGGGACGGCTCGGCCCGAACCGGGTGGGTCCGCAGGGACTCCTGCAGGGGCTCGCGGACCTCCTGAAGCTCATGACGAAGGAGGACCTGACGCCGACCCGCGCGGAGAAGGTCAGCCATTTCCTCGGGCCGGTGCTCTCGGTCATCCCGGCCTTGACCGCGCTCGCCCTGATCCCGTTCGGCGAGAGCATCCGGATCGCCGGCGTCTCGACCCCGCTCTGGGTCGCCGACGTCAACGTCGGGCTCCTCTTCCTCCTCGGGATCACCTCGATCGGCGTGTACGGGATCATCCTCGGCGGCTGGGCGTCGAACAACAAGTTCTCGCTGCTGGGCGGATTGCGTTCCGCCGCCCAGCTGGTCTCCTACGAGGTGCCGATGGGGCTTTCGATCGTCGCCGTGCTCCTGATGTCGCGGTCGCTCTCGCTCGTCGAGATCGTGCGCGTGCAGGACCGGCTGCACCTCTGGTTCGTCTTCCCGGGACTCCTCTCGTTCTTCCTCTACTTCGTCTCGGGAATCGCCGAGACGAACCGCAACCCGTTCGACCTCCCGGAGGCGGAGTCGGAGCTCGTCTCGGGCTTCAACACCGAATACTCCGGGATCAAGTTCGCGTTCTACTTCCTCGGCGAGTACACGGCGATGATCGTCGTCTCCTCCGTCGCGGTGACGCTGTTCTTCGGGGGGTGGCTCCCGCCCTTCCCGCACCTGCTGCCGGGACTCCGCGTCGTGCCCGGAATGATCTGGTTCCTGGCGAAGGTCGGCGTCTTCATCTTCTGCTACATCTGGTTCCGGTCGACCTTCCCGCGCTACCGGTTCGACCAGCTCATGAACCTGGGCTGGAAGTGGCTGATCCCGATGGCGCTCGCCAACATCATGATCGTCGCGGGATGCGTCCTCGCCGACACCCGGCACGGGCGGGGCCTGCGCGTCCTCGGCTGGGTGTTCACGGCGTTCTTCGTCCTCCTCTTCGGGCTCTCGCGGCTCCGGCGGCGGCTCGCCGCCGCGGAGGCAAGGTAGGCACCATGGCCCTCAAGAAGTGGCTCGACAAGATCGCGCTCCTCGATCTCTTCGACGGTCTCGGCGTCACGGGACGGCACCTCGTCACGAAGAAGACGACGATCCAGTACCCCGAGGAGAAGAAGGAGCCTTCCGACCGTTTCCGCGGGATGTTCCGCCTCGACGAGGAGCGCTGCATCAAGTGCACGCTCTGCGCGATCGAATGCCCGATCAACATCATCTACATCGACTGGCACAACGAGAAGAACGAGGCGGGGAAGTCGGTCAAGGTGCTCGACCGGTTCGACGTGGACCTGAAGCGCTGCATGTTCTGCCAGCTCTGCGAAGAGGCGTGCCCGACCGTCCCGAAGTCGATCTGGCTGACGACGAAGACCTACGAGCTCGCGACGTACGAGAGGAACGAAGCGCTCTATCTCGGCATCGACAAGCTCACGGAGTGGGACGAGAACGTGAAGCCCTTCACGATCACGGAACGGGGGAAGTGATGGGGGGCGAGCTCCTCACCGGCCTCTCGGGCGGGATCTTCGCCGTCTTCGCCCTGCTCGCGGTCGTCTGCGCGATCTCGGTCGTGCTCGCGCGCAACCCCATCCACTCGGCGCTCTTCCTGCTGGCGACCTTCCTGATGGTCGCCGGGATCTTCTTCCTGCAGAGCGCGGAGTTCGTGGGCGCCGTGCAGATCCTCGTCTACGCCGGCGGGATCATGGTGCTCTTCCTCTTCGTGATCATGCTCGTCAACGTGCAGCAGCTCCCGACGACCGAGCCGTACCAGAAGCAGATCGTCGCCGCGGTCGTCCTCGGCTTCGTGCTCAACGTGCTCTTCGACGCCCAGCTCGTGCTGCAGCCGCTCGCCGGCGGCGCGCCGTTCTCTCCCGACGCCTTCCGGGACGTCGCGGGACGGGCGCTCGGCAACACGCAGGCGGTCGCCTGGGGGCTGTACCGGGAGTACCTGCTCCCGTTCGAGATCGCGTCGGTCTTCCTGCTCGTCGCGATCGTCGGAGCGGTCGTCCTGGGTCGGCGCTCTGTCGAGAAGATGGACTGAGAACGTCGAGAAGATGGACTGAGAACGTCGAAAAGATGGACTGATGAACGTCACGATCAACGACTACCTCGCGCTCTCCTTCCTGATCTTCACGATCGGCTTCGTCGGCGTGCTCGTGCGACGGAACTTCCTGACGGTCCTCATGTCGATCGAGCTGATGTTGAACGCCGTGAACCTCAACCTGGTCGCGTTCTCGCGAAGGCTCAGCAACCTGACCGGGCAGATCTTCTCCGTCTTCGTCATCACGATCGCGGCGGGCGAGGCCGCCATCGGCCTCGCGATCATCATCTCCCTCTACCGGCAGCGCAAGACGTTGAACGTCGACGAAGCCGACACGATGGAGGGCTGACGCGGTGCGCGACCTCCTCTGGCTCATCCCGCTGCTGCCGCTCGCCGGCTTCCTGGTCAACGGGATTCTGTATCTCGTCTCGCACCGGACGCACGGCGAGCCGCAGCTCGGCCACGAGGTGCACCCGGCGGAAGCGAAGGCGACGCCGTCGCCCGCGACGGCCGGGGACGCCCCGCCGCACGCGTCGGCGCCGTCGGCGCACGTCGACCAGCACCCGCACGTCCCGTTCAAGAGCGCGCACGTCTTCGTTTCGCTCGCGACGACCGGCCTCTCCTGCCTCCTCGCGTTCGGCGCGATCGTCGACTGGGTGAAGGCCGAAGGGCTCGCCCACGCGCACGTCGTAAAGCTCGCGACGTGGATCCCGCAGGGGGTCAACGCGCTGAAGGGCGGCGGCTCGGCGGCGTTCTCGGTCGACTGGGCCTTCCGCCTCGACCCCCTTTCGGCCCTGATGATCTCCTTCGTCACGTTCGTCGGGTTCCTGATCCACGTGTACTCGGTCGGCTACATGGGTCACGAGGAAGGGTTCGGGCGCTTCTTCGCGTACCTGAACCTCTTCATGTTCTCGATGCTGCTGCTGGTCCTCGGCGCGAACTTCGTCGTGATGTTCACCGGGTGGGAGGGCGTCGGGCTCTGCTCGTATCTCCTGATCGGCTACTACTACGAGAAGGATTTCGCGGCCGACGCCGGGAAGAAGGCGTTCGTCGTCAACCGCATCGGCGACCTCGGGTTCGCGCTGGGCATGTTCGGGATCTTCGCGATTTTCGGATCGCTCGACTTCGGGACGGTCTTCCCGGCGGCCGCGGCGCACCCGGAGCGCTTCGCGCCTTACGCGACCGCGGTCTGCCTGTGCCTCTTCGTGGGCGCGATGGGGAAGTCCGCCCAGGTCCCGCTCTACGTCTGGCTCCCGGACGCGATGGCGGGGCCCACGCCCGTGTCGGCGCTGATCCACGCGGCGACGATGGTCACGGCGGGCGTCTACATGGTCGTGCGCTGCAACGTCCTCTTCCGGATGTCTCCGGACGCCATGAACTTCGTCGCGATCATCGGGTGCGTCACCGCGATCCTCGCCGCCTCGATGGCCCTCGTCCAGAACGACATCAAGAAGGTGCTCGCGTACTCGACGATCTCGCAGCTCGGCTACATGTTCCTGGGATGCGGCGTCGGCGCCTTCGTCGGCGGCATCTTCCACGTCTTCACCCACGCGTTCTTCAAGGCGTGCCTCTTCCTCGGCTCCGGCTCGGTGATCCACGCGATGGCGGGGGAGCAGGACATGCGGAAGATGGGCGGCCTGAAGGAGGCCCTCCCGGCGACGCGCTGGACTTACCTCGTTTCGACGCTCGCGATCGCCGGCATCTTCCCGTTCGCGGGCTTCTTCTCCAAGGACGAGATCCTCGGCGAGACGTTCGGCCATCACCGGGTGTTCCTGTGGGGGATCGCGATTCTCGCCGCGATCATGACGGCCTTCTACATGTTCCGCAGCTACTTCATGACGTTCACCGGCGCGTTCCGCGGGACCGACGAGCAGAAGCGCCACCTCCACGAGTCGCCGGGGACGATGACGTGGCCGCTCCGCATCCTCGCCGTCGGGGCGATCCTCGCGGGATTCGTCGGGCTGCCCGAGGTCCTCTCGGGGATCGTCGGAGTGCCGCATGCCCTCGCGCGCTGGCTCTCGCCCATCTTCCTCGAGATCCCGGGGGAAGCCGTCGAGGCGCACCTGTCGCACGGCACCGAGGCGGCGCTCATGATCTTCTCGGTCACGATCGCCGTGATCGGAATCGCGATCGCCTGGCGCTTCTACACGGGAGAGCGCGCCTTCGAGCGGCCACGACGGCTCGCCGAACGGTTCCCGGCGGCGTACCGGATCCTGTTCAACAAGTATTACGTCGACGAGGCGTACGACGCCGTGCTCGTCGAGGGCCTCGGCAAGGGGGGCGGGCGGTTCCTCTGGGACTTCGACGCGCGGGTGGTGGACGGGTTCTTCGTCCACGGCGCGCGCAACGTCGTCCTGGCGCTCTCCTGGGTCTCCTCGTTCTTCGACCAGTACGTCGTCGACGGGCTCGTCAACGGCGTCGCCGGCACGCTCCAGGCGGGATACCGCGGGCTCCGGCGCGCGCAGACCGGGCGCGTGCAGAACTACGCGTTCGTGATGGGGGGAGGGTTCCTCCTCCTCGTCGCGGCGTACCTGATCTGGCGTTGAGAAGGAAGTAACGCATGGCATTCTTTCAGCAGCACATCCTGTCGATCGTCGCGTACGTCCCGCTGGTCGGCGCCTTCCTCCTGATCTTCCTCGTGCCGAAGGAGAAGAGCTCCGCGATCCGGCTCTGGGCGACGGTCGTCGCCGGGCTCGACTTCGTGATCTCGCTGCCGCTCTGGTTCTGGTTCGACCGGGGGAAGGACGGTTTCCAGTTCGAGGAGGTCGCGAACTGGATCCCGTCGCTCGGCGTGAAATACCACTTCGGGATCGACGGGATCTCGCTGCTCCTCATCCTGCTGACGACCCTCCTCGGGTTCATCTCCGTCTACTCGTCGTTCACGGCGATCCACGACCGGCAGAAGGAGTATTACGTCTTCCTGCTCCTCCTGCAGACGGGGATGCTCGGGACGTTCATGACGCTCGACTTCTTCCTCTTCTACGTGTTCTGGGAAGTGATGCTCGTTCCGATGTACTTCCTGATCGGCATCTGGGGCGGGCCGCGGAAGCTCTACGCGGCGATCAAGTTCTTCCTGTACACCCTGGCCGGGTCGGTGCTCATGCTCCTCGGGATCATCGCCGTCTACTTCTACAACACGAGCGGGGTGCTCGGCATGAAGGGGCTGGGAAACGCCCCCACGTTCGACATCCCGACGTTGACGGCCCTCACGCCGTCGATGCCGGTCTATTTCCAGATCCTCCTCTTCTTCGCGTTCTTCTTCGGGTTCGCGATCAAGGTCCCGATGTTCCCGTTCCACACCTGGCTCCCCGACGCCCACGTCGAGGCGCCGACGGCCGGATCGGTGATCCTCGCGGGCGTCCTGCTGAAGATGGGCACGTACGGCTTCGTGCGGTTCTCGCTTCCGATGTTCCCTGGTGCGATCACGACGCACTGGGTGGCGATCCTGATGATCGCGATCTCGATCGTCGGGATCATTTACGGGGCGATGGTGTCGCTCGTCCAGAAGGACATGAAGAAGCTCGTCGCTTACTCCTCCGTCTCGCACCTCGGGTTCGTCATGCTCGGCGTCTTCGCCCTGAATCCCGCGGGGCTGCGAGGCGGCATCCTCCAGATGATCAACCACGGCATCTCGACCGGCGCGCTCTTCCTCCTCGTCGGCATCATCTACGAGCGCCGGCACACGCGCATGATCGCGGAGTACGGCGGCCTGGCCAAACAGATGCCGATCTACGCAGTTTTCTTTCTCGTGATGGCGATGTCGTCGATGGGGCTGCCGTTGCTCAACGGCTTCGTCGGTGAGTTCACGATCCTGAACGGCGCGTACCTGCGCAACCCCTGGTTCGCGTTCTGGGCGCTCTGGGGAGTCGTCCTCGGCGCGGCGTACCTCCTCTGGCTCTACCAGCGGGTCTTCTTCGGCGAGCTCTCGAACCCGGCCAACCAGAAGCTTCCCGACATGAACGCCCGGGAGCAGTGGACGCTCATTCCGCTCGTGGTCTGCGCCTTCTGGATCGGGCTCTATCCTCAGCCGTTCTTCGACGTGATCGCCAAACCCGTCGACCGGATCGTCGCGACCATCCAGACGGCGTCGGCCGCGCAGACCGCGTCGCTGACCCCCTCTCCGGCGTCTCTTACCGCCTCACCGGCGGCGGCTCCCGCCGCCTCTGCGGCGGCGGCGCCGGCCGCCCTTTCTCCGGCGGCGGGAACGGCCCGATGACGATCCGCGCCCACGACTGGCTGCTGCTGTCGCCCGAGCTGCTGCTGTCGGCGGTCGCGTCGCTCATCCTGTGTCTGGCGGTCTTCACGTCGAAGGCGCGCGAGAAGGCGCTCGCCGTCGTCGCGCTCGCCGGGATCGCGGGGACCGCCGCGCTCCTGGCCGTGATCTGGAAGGACCCGACGCGGGCCACGCCGATCCTCGCCGGGATGTTCGTCGTCGACAACTTCGCGGTCTTCTTCAAACTCCTCGTGCTGCTGTCGGCCGGGCTGACGGTCCTCTCGTCGGTGCGTTTCGTCGGGGACGCGCCGTATCCGGCCGGGGAGTACTACGGCCTCGTGCTCTTCGCGACCGTCGGGACGATGTTCATGGCCTCCGGCGACAATCTCGCGTCGATCTACGTCGCGCTCGAGCTGATGGCGCTCTCCTCGTACGTGCTCGCCGGCTACTTCAAAGAGCAGGTGAAGTCGACCGAGGCCGCGACGAAGTACTTCATCCTCGGCGCCTTCTCGTCGGGCGTCCTCCTGTACGGCATCTCCCTCCTGTACGGGTTCTCGGGGAAGATGGGCCTTGCCGAGCTCGCGACGGCGTTTTCGGCGATCGAGGCGAACCGGATCCTCACGATCGGCGTGCTTCTCCTCCTCTTCGGCATCCTCTTCAAGATCGCCGCCGTGCCGTTCCACGTCTGGGCGCCGGACGTGTACGAAGGCGCGCCGACGCCGATCACCGCCTTCCTTTCGGTCGGCCCGAAGGCGGGCGCCTACGCGATTCTCGCGCGCATCTTCTACGTCGCGCTCCCGCATTTCGCGTCCGACTGGAAGCTCATCGTGGCGATCTCGGCCGCGGCCACGCTCGTCGTCGGCAACGTCGCGGCGCTCCTGCAGACGAACGTGAAGCGCCTGCTCGCGTATTCGTCGATCGCCAACGCCGGCTACGCGCTGCTGGGCGTCCTCGGCTTCGAGAGCGGAGGGATCCCCGCGATCCAGATCTACCTGCTCGCGTACACGTTCATGAACTTCGGTGCGTTCGCGCTCGTGATCTTCCTCGAGTCGCGCGGCTACGCCGGCGAGTCGATCGACGACTGGAAGGGGCTCGCGCGGCGAAATCCGCTGCTGGCCGGCGTGATGCTGATCTTCCTCCTGTCGCTCGCCGGGATCCCGACGACGGCCGGATTCATCGGGAAGTACTACCTCTTCGCGGTCGCGGTGCACGCCGGATACGGGTGGCTCGCGCTGCTGGCGGTGCTCGCGTCGGCGGTCTCGGTCTTCTACTACTTCCGGATCGTGATGGCGATGTACCTCTCCGAAGGGGAGGCGGCGCCGCTGAAGAGCTCGCCCGGAGTCGCTTTGTCGGCGGGAGTGTGCGCGGTGATGACCATGGTCATCGGCCTCGCCCCTCAACCGTTCATCGCGATCATTCAGCGCTGCGGCCTCTAGCGACGACGCACGGCGATACATCGAGCGGATGCCGTCGCACTCGCGTGCTCGGCGATCGGCGCGCTCGGCCCTCGCGTGCCGGCCGCTTCGCGGCTGACCCGCCGCGCTGCGCCGGGTCGCGCTGGAAACCCGGGCGCGTGCCCGCCCGCCGCGCCCTCAACGTACGCCCCGGTACGCCTCGGGACACGGCGGGCGGCCCCGCATCCCGTCCCGCTCGCGTCTCGCCGTGCGTGCGGTAAGGATCGCAAGGGCGGCTGGCCGTTACAGGGGCGCCGAGAATTCAACGTTTGGAGTCTCCACTCGCGCCCGCCGGTCGCCGCGACTCGCTACAATCCGCCCCGCATGGCGAACAAGCCCCGTTTCCGCGCCGCGGCCGACGCGATCACGCTCGGGATCGCGTTTCCGGCGTGCATCGCGGCGGGCTACTTCCTCGGCAAGGGCGCCGACCGGCTCTTCGGATGGTCCCCGTACGGCGCGTACGCGGGCGCCGCTCTGGGCATCGCGGCGGGATTCTGGAACCTGTTCAAGATCTCCCGGGAAGCGGACGAGGAAGACCGGAGAGGCCCGCCGTGACGCCCGCGGATTCGGTGCTTCGCCGCGTCAAACGGACGGCGCTCGTCCTCTCCGGCGTCGGCGCGGCCGCCGCGTTCGCCGCGTTCGGTCCCCGCGCCGGCGTCTCCTTGACGATCGGAGCGGCCATCGTTATATTCAACTTTTTCGTTCTGGAAAAGGTGATGGGAGGGTTCCTCGCCCCCAGAACCGGAATGAGATTCTCCGACGTGGCGGTTCCGGCGATGGGGTTCCTGGGGATTCTCCTGCTCCTGACCCTGGTCCTGAAGTGGAAGGAATTCGATATCCTCGCGGGCCTCGCCGGGCTCTCGGTCATCGTCCTGGCGATCGGTTGGGAAGGGATTCGGGGATTGAAAGGGAAAGAGACCGATGATCCTTCGAAATAAGACGATGAACGCGGAGCGCGCCTGATGGAGCATTCCTTCCTGTACGGGCCGGTGAACCGGTTCCTGATTTCCCTTCTGGGCGCCCCGCCCGTGGCGAAGCTGTCGCCGGGATGGCGGGCGTTCCTCTTTCCCGACGGGGAGAAGATCTGGCTGCAGGACAACGTCATCATGGCGTTCCTGCTCTTCGCATTCCTCGCCCTGACGCTTCCGCTGGCGCGCCGCACGTTCCGGAAGCGAAGCCCGAACTGGTTCCAGAACGCCAACGAGATGATCGTCCTCGCGGTTCGGGACCTGATCGACGACGTCGTGGGGCACGGCGCGGGGAAGAAGTATCTGCCGCTGCTCGGCGCGTTCACGTACTTCATCCTCCTTTCGAACCTGATGGGTTTCTTCTTCTTCCTCACGCCGCCGACGAGCTCGTTTCAGACGACCCTCGCGCTGGCCCTCACGTCGTTCATCTACTTCAACGCCCAGGGGGTCCGCGAGCACGGCGTCGTCGGCTATCTCAAGCACTTCATGGGGCCGATCCTGTTCCTCGCGCCTCTGATGTTCGTGATCGAGGTGATCAGCATCCTGGCGCGGATCGTGTCCCTCTCTCTGCGTCTGGCCGGCAACATCGGCGGCGAGCACATCGCGACCGGGATCTTCTTCGGGATGGTGCCGATCCTCGTTCCCTGGCCGATGATGCTGCTCGGCCTGATCGGGGCGCTCCTCCAGACCTTCATTTTCGTGATTCTCTCGACGATCTACATCGCGGGCGCCGTCGCCCACGAGGAACATTGAGAACGTCCCCGCGCGGGGATACCGTGATCAGAAAGGAGTTTCGTTCCATGTCGAAGAAAGGGTTCTACGGAGTGTTGACGATGCTGGCGCTCACCGCCGCGCCCGCGTTCGCCCAGGGAACCGCGCCGGGGACCGGCGGCGTCAAGTGGGGGGTCGTCGGGGCCGCCTTCGCGATCGCCGTCGCGGCCGCGGCCGGCGCGTTCGCCCAGGGCAAGGCGACCGCCGCGGCCTGCGAGGGAATGGCCCGCAACCCGGGAGCGGCCGGCGCGATCCGGACCATGGCGATCCTCGGCCTCGCCCTGATCGAATCGCTCGTCATCTACGCCCTCGTCATCGCGTTCTCGGTCCAGGGCAAGTAGCGCGAAGCGCGCACCCCCGACCCCTCCCCAGCTGGGGAGGGGTGGCTCGGCGCAGGCGAGCCCGGGAAGGGTAGTGCGAAGCATCGTCGGCCCCCGCCTCGGCGGGGGTTTTCTTTTTCCCTCCCCAACTGAGGGGTGGCTCGCCGCAGGCGAGCCGGGGAAGGGTGGTGCGAAGCACTCTTTGGCCCCTCCCCAGCTGGGGAGGGGTGGCTCGGCGCAGGCGAGCCGGGGAAGGGTGGTGCGAAGCACCCTTTGGCCCCTCCCCAACTGGGGAGGGGTGGCTCGCCGCAGGCGAGCCGGGGAAGGGTGCGAAGCACCCCGCGCCGTCTTGTCCTGTTCGGGTGACTTTTTGTCGCCGAAAGTTTCGGTGAAACGTTTTTCCTCTGTTTTTCGTAATACAGAATGGGAAGAACAAAGGCTCAAACCATTGAAAAATCTGGTGCCGTTTGCGGCAGACTCGAAACCGTTCCCGGGCAAGGGTCTTGCACTTCGTTTCGGCAGGGTTTGGAGGAAAACATGTTGAGTGTAGTGAAAACTTCCGATACGACGACGGGCGACGTCCAGAAGCCCTCGGAAACGACCGCCTGGGATTTCGATTCCCAGACGATGCCCTACGTGGATTCGCTCTACAACACGGCCTATCGGATGACGGGCAACTCGCAGGACGCCGAGGACCTCGTCCAGGAGACGTTCTTCAAGGCCTACAAGTACTACGACAAATTCGAAGAGGGGACGAACCTCAAGGCCTGGCTTTTCAAGATCTTGAAGAACACGTTCATCAACAACTACCGGAAGAAGAAGCTCGAGCCCAGGAGTGTCGAGTTCTCCGATATCGAGGATTCGTTCGAAAAGATCGTCCGCCACGACCCGGACGAGCAGCCGCTCGACCCGGAGTCGCAGTACCTCGCCAATACCATGGACGAGGGCGTCAAGAAGGCGCTCGAAGCGCTGCCGCCCGATTATCGGATGGTCGTCATTCTGGCCGACCTCGAGGACTTCTCCTACAAGGAGATCGCGGAGATCCTCGAGTGCCCCGTCGGCACGGTGATGTCCCGCCTGTACCGCGGCCGGAAGCTCCTCGAGAAGGCCCTGATGCGCTACGCCCGCACCCATGGATACATGCGCGGGGCAGGCCCGGTCCGGACCAGACTCAAGGCGCGCAAGTAGTTTCCCGGCCCTCCGGCGGAATACCCCTCCATTTTTCCGGGTTGTTGAGGGAGAATATCGCGACGCGGGCGCCGCGAGATTCTCATCGATCATGGACTGCGCGAGAACGCGATTTTTCCTGAATGCCTACCTCGACGGCGAGCTCTCGGAATGCGACCGTTTCGCGGTCGCCGGCCATCTCGCCCGTTGCGAGCGCTGCGCTCTGCGCCTCGAGAGCTTCCGGCGGATCCGGTCGCTGTTGAAGGACCGGAGCCCGCGCGACTGCGCACCGGTCGAGCTCCGGAAGCGCATCGCGCAACGGCGGAGTCCCGCGCGCGCCTGGCGCCGGGTCTGGCGCCCGGTCGTCGGAGCGACGGCGTTGTGCCTCCTCGTCATCCCCGTCGTCGCCGATTCGCTGACGAAGCCGGCGCCCGGCAGCCCGATCCTTTCCGAGCAGCCGGTCGAGCGGGTCGTCCACGGCCGCATGTTCTGCCTGCGTTGCGCGCTCCAGCCGAAGCTCGGGATCCCGGACACGCCCGGCTCGCCGCACCTCGCCGCGTTCCGGGCCGAGGACGGACAGGTCTGGATCCTCCTCAACCGCGACGCGTGCCCCGATTCCTTCCCCGAGGGGGACGTGGCGATGACGGGAGAGTTCTTTCCCGCGAGCCACCTCGTCGCCGCCGAGAGCATCCGCTGAGCGTCTGCGTCTCCGCGCCGGCGCGCATCGATCTCGCCGGCGGCACTCTCGATCTCTGGCCCCTCTACCTTTTCCATTCCCCGGCCCTCACCGTCAACCTGGCGATCACCCGGCGCGCGCGCGTGACCGCCTCGCGGGCGCCGTCCGGCTTCAGCTTCTTCTCCCACGACCTTCAATCGGAGGAGAACTTCGCGTCGGCGGCCGAGGCCACCCGGTCGGGTGTCGCGGCGCTCGCCGCCGAGGCGGCGATCGCGCTCGGGATCGCGGAGGGAGTTCGCCTCGAGACGGAGTCGGCGGTTCCGTTCGGGTCGGGCCTCGGCGGCTCCTCCGCGCTCCTCGTCGCCGCCGTTTCGGCCCTTTCCGAGCTCACGGGCGCGCCGCTCGATCCGGACCGGGCGATCGCCCTCTGCCGCGACGCGGAGACCCGGGTCCTCGGGAAACCCGCGGGGACCCAGGACTACGTTCCCGCGCTCTGCGGAGGATTCAACGTCATCTCCTACGGAGCCGGGTCGCGGTCGATCCGGACCGTTTCGGGCCCGTTCGAAGAGTTCGCGCGCTCGCTCGTGCTCTTCGACTCGGGGCGCCCCCACTCCTCCGGGTTGAACAACTGGGAGATCTACAAGGCGCACATCGACGGCGACCCGGAGGTGCGCCGCCTGCTCGAGGGGATTCGCGGCGCTTCGGAGAAGATGGCCGCCGCGCTCGACGCGGGAGACCTCGAGTCGATGGGCCGAACGCTCGCGGAGGAATGGAGCTTCCGGAAGCGCCTCTCGACCCGGGTCACGACGCCGTCGCTCGACGAAGCGGAGCGCCGCGCCCTGGCCGCGGGCGCGTGGGGGGCGAAGGCGTGCGGCGCCGGCGGGGGCGGCGTCATGGTCGTGCTCGGGCCCGCTTCGGCACGCGAGCGGATCGACGGCGCTCTGCGCGCCGTGCCGGGCGGTTCCGTCTTCGCGGCGGCGCCGGACGCGGAAGGGGCGCGCGTCGAAGTCTGATATCCTCGCCGGCAAGACTCGTCATGACCGTCAACGAAGCCCCGCGCCCGCGGCGACGGCGCCGCCGCGAACCGCCGGCGACGCGCCCGGCCGCGCGCCGCTGATCCGATGGACCCGTTCGCCCGCCACGGCCGCCGCGCGTCGCTCACGACCGAGCTCATCGCCGGCGTCTCGGCGCTCCTCTTCTTCTCGGCGATCGCCTATCTGATCTTCTTCAACCTGATCGCGCGGCGGGCGTTCCTCGAACGGCTCCGCCGGGAGGGCGCCTCGCTCGTCAAGACGGCGGCGGCGGGGAGCGGCTACTACGTCGACTTCCGCCTCGAGGCGAACCTGCGCGACATCGCGCAGTCGCTCCTCCTCAATCGTTCCGTCGACTACGCCGAGTTCCTCGACGCGGACGGGAAGCTGCTCGGCCAGAGCGACCCCGCCCGGCGGCCCGCGGCGCTGTCGCGCCCCGGCCGGCTGCCGGAAGGGGAGTTCCTGTTCTCGGCCCCCGTGGCCGACACTCCGACGTCGGCCCGGGTCCTCGACCGGGTCGGCGCCACGAGCCGCGCGGAGCTCGCGCGGGTTTCCGACGCCGCGCTCGTCGCGGCGGGCGTCGATCGCGCCGAAGCGGAGAACTTCCGGCGCACCGCGATCGTCGGCACGCTGCGGGTCGTCCTGAGCTCTCGCGACTGGGAGGCCGTCAAGCGGACGCTCTGGGGAGGAGGGGTCCTCCTCACCCTCGTCGTGCTCGGCGTCGGCGTCGCGGGGATCCTCGTCGCGACGCGCATCATGATCCGGCCGCTCACCTCGATCGCCCGCTCGGCCGAGCACCTCGCTTCCGGCGATCTCACGCGCCGCATCGTGACGCCGCACCGCAACGAGATCGGCGTGCTCGCCGCGTCCTTCAACGCCATGGCCGAGGGGCTCGCCGGGATCGCCCGCAAGATCCTGAGCGGGCAGCGGCGCGTGCGGGAGGTCGCCGAGGGAATCCAGCGCCACTCCCAGGCGGTCGCGATCCGGGCGGAGGCGCAGAACGAGATCGTCGACCAGGCCTCCGCGTCGATCGAGACGTCCGACGCGGACACCCGCGTCATCGGCGAGCGCATGGAAGACCTCTCCGCGTCGGCCGAGGAGACCGGCTCCTCGATCCTCGAGATGGCCGCCTCTCTCGAGGAGGTTTCCCAGCACATGGACGCGCTCCACGCCTCGATCGAAGAGATGTCGACCGCGGCCGTCGAGATGGCCCAGTCGATCGCATCGATCGACCAGTCGATCGAGAGCGTGAGCGCGTTCGCCGGGGAGACCGCCGCCTCCATGACCCAGATCGACGCTTCGATCCGGCAGGTGCGCGAGAGCGCGCGCAAGAGCGCGCTGCTCTCCGAGGGCGCGGCGCAGGACGCGGAAGGAGGCCAGGAGGCGGTGCTCCGGACCGTCTCCGCGATGTCGGCGGTGCGCGACGCGGTGCGCGGCGACTCCGCGCGCACGTCCTCCCTCGGCGAGCGATCCCGCGAGGTCGGCAAGATCGTCCGAATGATCGAGGAAGTCGCCGGCGAGACGCATCTCCTCGCCTTGAACGCGGCGATCCTCGCCGCGCAGTCCGGCGAGGAGGGAAAGGGCTTCGCGGTCGTGGCCGCGGAGATCCGGGCCCTGTCGGAGCGCGCCTCGGCCGGCGCGTCGGAGATCGGCGACC
>DATFVB010000023.1 GCA_035260525.1 Thermoanaerobaculia bacterium | reverse complement strand
GGCGCGAGGAACGACGAGAGGACGCCGGTCGCCGTGAACGGGAACGGGCCCGAGAGCTTCAGCATCGCCCAGCCGCGCTCCGCGCGGACCCCGGCCGGGACGGCGGCTTCCGGACAGACGATCGAGAGCTCGTCGCGGGTGCGCGTGATCGAGCAGAACCCGTCGCCCGCCGTCCATTCCGGCAGGGCGGCGCCGGGATCGAGCCGCGCGACCGCCCAGCTCCCCGGCTCGACCGTGACCCGCGGGGTCTCAGTCAAACTCGAAACCCGGCTCGATCTGCTCCGGGCCGACGCGGCCCGCCTCGATCGACGCCTTGAAATAGTTCTCGCCGCGCACCGGCGCGCCCGCGAGTCTTCGCAGCATTGCGATCTGCCCGACGTGCGCGAGCGCGTCGGCGATCGGCCCCTGGAAGACCTTTCCGGCCGGACACGCGAGAGGGGCGGCCGAAAGGCGCCCGTCGAGGCGGGCGAGGCCGTCGAAGAAACGGGCGCTCCCCGCTTCCCACAAGAGGGGCGGCGAATCCTTCCAGGCGTGTTTTCCGTCGGCGAGCCGGATCGCCCAGTCGAGGAGATCGCCGACGTGCGCCAGGATTTCCCCGGCGCTCCGCGAACCCTCCGCGGCCCGAAACCGCTCGAACCCGTCCGGCGCGCCCTTCAGCGCCTTTCCGCCGCGGTACGCCAGCGTGGCGACGGTGTGGCGCAGGAGCGCCCGCTCCGCTCGTTCGGTGGATTCGCTCACGGCCGCGCGAACCACGCCTTCAGCGCCGCCTTGTCGGACGCGGAGAGGCGCGCTTCCGGGTGCATCCACACGTAATAGACCGGCGGCATGTCCCCGTCGCTCACTTCCTCGGCGGCCTTGTCCAGCTTCTTCTTCCGGCTCGCCGCGTCGTAGCGGCTCCATTCCGAGAAGTCGAGCTCGCGGCGTCCTTCGTGGACATCGTGGCCGACGAGCCACGACACGGGCGCCACGCGGCTGTACCCGGGCCAGATCGTCTCGTTGGAGTGGCAGTCGTAGCAGGCCCGGCGAAGAATCCCGTTGACGGGAGCCGGCGCCGCGGCGTCGGCGACGACCGGGCCGTTCGTCCGGTCGACCGGAATCGCCTGGACCAGGAGAAAAAGCGCGACGACGCCGATCGCCGCCCGGGCCACGATTTTTCCGGTCATCGGTTCCTCCGCACCGGCTTGCCGGCGCCCCCGATCCTATCGCTGCGGCCGGACGACTCTCACTCGGAGGATCGAATCGAGCGCGGGGTAGCGCGCGTCCAGATACCCGTTTCCCCCGTCGAAGATCGCGCCCTGGTCGGTCCGCTCTCCCTGCGGGCCCGCGCGGCCGTAGCCGTGGAACCGTTCGACGACGTCCATGCCGGCGACCACCCTTCCGAAGGGGGCGAACTCGCCGGTGTCGAGCGACGGATTGTCCGCGAGATTGACGAACAGCTGCGTCGCGCGCGTGTTCGGAGCCCGGTCCGCGAACGCGACCATTCCCCGCGCGCACGGCCGGGCGGAACGGTCGTCCGGGAAGTAAGCGTATCGCCACGCGCGCGCGAGCCGGGGGTCTCCCGCGATGCCGAACTGGACGATGTATCCGGGGATGACGCGGAAGATCCGCGAGTCGTCGTAGTAGCCGGCGCGGACGAGGCGATGGAACCGGTCGGCGCCGCGCGGCGCCCATTCCCGATGGACCTCGACGACGAAGACGCCGGACGTCATCTCGAACCGCGCGCGCCACACGTCGGGAGACCGCGGGTCGGAGACCGCCGGATCGCGGAGCGCTCCCGCTCCCGCGCAGGAGAGCGCGGCGAGCGCCGCCGCCGCGGCGAGGAGCGGCTTCCCCCGGCGTCCCGGGCGGTTTCCGGCGAAGAACGTCACGCGCGGGGGATTATCCGCCTGCCGGCGTCCTCCGGCGGACGAGGCTCTCAGCGGAGCCCGAGCGCCGCGAGCGCCTCGAGGACGCGGTCGTGCAGATCGGCAGGCGCTCCGTAGAAGGTGGCCGCCGGCCTGCCGTCCGCGCCGAACAGGAAGAGGGTCGGCACCGCGGCGACGTCGCCGAACGCGCCGGCGGTCGCCGCATCCGCAGTCGCCCACCGCATGTCGGGGCTCGCCGAGCTCGCGAACTTCCGCGCGCCCTCCTCCGGCGACTCGACCGCGAGCGCCACGACCTCGAGGCGGTCGCCGAAGCGCTTCTTCACGCCGGCGAGCCACGCGAGCGTCGAGCGGCAGGGCGGGCACCACGTCGCCCAGAACTCGACGAGGACCGGACGCCCCCGGAGGTCGCCTCCCGAG
This sequence comes from Thermoanaerobaculia bacterium, assembly GCA_035260525.1. NCBI lineage: Bacteria > Pseudomonadati > Acidobacteriota > Thermoanaerobaculia > Thermoanaerobaculia bacterium. Next base: position 488 of record DATFVB010000023.1, on the reverse strand, counting down.
AGCTTCCTCCCCCCGTAGTCCGTCACCGTGAACGCGGGAAAGTTCGCGGTCTCCGACGCACCGGAAACGGCGGCCCGCTCCCGGCGAAGGTCCTCTTTTCCCCCGGCGAGCTCGAGATCGATCATCCGATGGAGATCGCGCTGGAACTTCGCCTGGCTCGCGGCGTTGCGCCACGGCGTGTACCGCCCCGGCGAGTCCCCTTTTCCGAAGAACCCGAAGTCGCGCGGCGGCGCGACGAGCACGTCGTCGACGAACACGGCCGGATAGCGCGTCACGCCGAAGCGCTCGGCCAGAGCCGAGGCGCCGAAATTCTCGCTGACGAACTTCACTTTCCCGCCGTAAGACGCGACCACCGCCTGCGCCAGCAAACTTGCCGGATCGGAGAGGTTTCAGGTGTACGGCCAGCGAACCAGGGTGACGGTGACGGTCGAGGCGGCGGGGATCGCGGCCGGCGCCGGCTCGAGCATCGCGCGATAGGCGGGCAGCAC
>DATFVB010000022.1 GCA_035260525.1 Thermoanaerobaculia bacterium | reverse complement strand
GGGAATCAGGGGAATAGCCAGCGCGGCGAGGCCCGCCGCGGGACTCGCTTCGCTCGCGGATCGGTCCGCTCTCGCGCGGCTCGCGCGTTCCGAACCCTTGCGGCGCGTCTGACCTGGGGGAGGCCTCCCCCAAACCCCCTCTGGAGATCCGGGCGCGTCTTCCCGGCCGGCCGCACGACGTACGGCTTTCGGTACGTCTTAGCGGCCGGCCGGAAACCCGCATCCCGCCGGGCTCGCACCTCGCCGCGCTTTCGGGTGGTTCCGAAGCGGGAGACGTTGTCGCGGGAATCAGGGGAGTGGCCGGCGCGATGAAGATCGAGCCGCCGGGGCGACCTGGCCGAGCCAGCGAACGCGATTGTCGGATGGTCGGGGCGAGAGGATTTGAACCTCCGACCACTCGGTCCCGAACCGAGTGCGCTACCAGGCTGCGCTACGCCCCGAAAGGAGTGGCGTTTATATCCCGAATCCGGGCGAGGACTCAAGGCGCGGGCGCGCCGGACGCGGGCGGGTTGTTCAGCCGCAGTGTTTGTGGACGATCTCCACGACTTCCTGCGGGACGAGCGGCTTGCGCAGATATCCCTGGACGCCGATGACTTCCGCCTCGCCGGGAACCTCGTTCCAGGCGGTCGTCACCACGACGGGAACGTTCGAGAGTATTGGGTGCTCGTTCCGATATTTGAGGAAGGCCCAGCCGTTCATGACCGGCATCATCAGATCGAGAAGGATGAGGTCGGGGCGAGGCTCGTGGCGCAGGAGCTCGACCGCCTCGAACCCGTTGGCCGCCCCGACAGCGTCGAAACCTTCCGAGTCGAGCAGCTCGATCAGACTCTCGCGAAGGTCGGCGTCGTCTTCGACCAGCAGCACTTTGGCCATGCATCCTCCGGGGGACGCGGGATTATTTCAGATGCGCGGATTTCAGGGTTGACTTGCGCCCCATTTGCGCCTATCGTTCGATCATGGCCGAAGGGCCGGCGAATCTGATCAGGCGCCGGCCGCGGTGGTTCCCTCGGCCACCTGAAAGCGAGGCCGAAATGAATCTCACGAAGCGCCAGAAGGAGATCCTCGATTTCATCACGCGCTACCGCGCGACGAACGGGATCTCGCCGACCCAGCGCGAGATCCGCGAGGCCTTCGGGCTTTCGTCGTTCGGGACCGTGCAGAAGCACCTGCGGCTCCTCGAGGAGAAGAAAGCGCTCACGCGCGACTGGAACAAGAGCCGCAGCGTCGCGCCCGTGGAGATCTCGCCTCCGATCTCCCTGGTGAGCGTCCTCGGGCAGGTGGCGGCGGGCCATCCGATCGAACCGTTCCCCGATCGCGACACGATCGAAGTCCCGCCGTCGCTTCTCGGAAAAGGGGAGCACTTCGTCCTCAAGGTCCGGGGCGATTCCATGGTCGACGACGGGATTCGCGACGGAGATTTCATCGTCGTCGCGCGGCGCGAGAAGGCAGAGAACGGCCAGACCGTCGTTGCTCTCGTGCGCGGCGAGGCGACGCTCAAGCGGTTCTACGCGGAAGGAAAGAAGGTCCGGCTCCAGCCCGCCAACCCGGCCATGAAGCCGATCTACGCCGATCCACGGGACGTCCGCGTTCAGGGAATCGTCACGGGCCTCATCCGAAGCTACAGCCGCTGAAGCCGGGTTCGGATCGCCGGCGGGCCGGCATAGGCCGAGTGCTGTCGCACGGGCGTGCGCTCGGCGATCGGCGCGTCCGTCGCTGCCGCGCCGCCGGCGGGATGCCGGCTCGATGCGGAAGCGGGAGCGCAGGCGAAGGGGGTGGCGGCGGCGCGGTCGTCCCCGCGAAAGCGGGGACCCAGCCTTTCCGAAAAGAACTGGATTCCCGCTTCCGCGGGAATGACAAAGGCCGAGCGGAGATAAGGACTCTCGTTCGACGAGCGGCGCCGCCGTCACGCGCTCCCGTTCCCCGAGCCCGCTCCCGCGACGGTTGTATCGCCGCGCGTGCCCACCTTGATAGAATCGCGGGGAGTCCGGCGACGTACCCAAGTGGTAAGGGAGAGGTCTGCAAAACCTTTATGCGTGGGTTCGATTCCCACCGTCGCCTCCACCCTCGCTCGTTGGACGCCGGAGTGGCGGAATTGGCAGACGCACGGGACTTAAAATCCCGAGACCCGAAAGGGTCGTGCCGGTTCGACCCCGGCCTCCGGCACTTTTTCGGCGCCTGATTTTCGCGTCAGACACCCCGCTGGAGCAGCGGAGGAATCGTCCTCTGCCACGGACATTCCATTCCAATCGAGGGCACGCTCGATAATTAAATTCAAGGAACCAAAGGATGAGTCTGCGGTACGCTTTTCGCTTGATGAGGCGCGCGAAGGGAGTGAACTTATGAGAATCAACAAGACCCAGGGAATTCGGGCCGCGGCGATCACCCTCGTCGCGCTCGCCACCGCGTTGACGGCGGGTGCGGCGCCGATCGACAACCTGTCCCGGTATTTCGCCGGCATGTACCGTGGCGTGACGCCGGGCAACAACCTGACCATCCAGATCACCCCGGTCACGATCGACCTGTCGAATCCGCACGATTACTTCGTGACGGTGTCGGGCCAGTTCGAGAAGACGAACATGCGCGAGCAGGCTCTGCTGCGGATCGACACGCAGGGGGACTCGATCCACGTCGGCTACATCCCGCATTTCGATCCGGGCGTGACCGGGATGTCGTCCTCCGCGGGCCGCTTCTCCCCGGACGAGTTGAACGCTGCCTGCGGCGTGTACCTGAAGGTCGAGGGCGACGGTTTCGGCGGGGAGACGCGCCCGAGCGACTGCGCGCGCGCGATCCGCGGGACCGCGAGGCGTTCCTGGCGCGTCGAAATCGAGCCGAACCGGATCACGTTGAAGGACGCCAAGACGGGTGAGACGCTCCGGTTCGAGAAGGAAGAGAAGGCGAAGTAGGGCTCGGAAGAGATTAGCAGGTTGCTGAAAAAGGGTCCGTGGCGGGGTTGCGAGCGCCGCGGGCTCGAGTGTAAGACGCCGCGCCGAAGGCGATGCCGAATGCATCGTCTAGGCGCGGCAACGAAGCAGGCGAGCCCGCGCCGCCTTCTGGTGGCGCGAGTCTTGCCGCTCGCGCGTTGTAAAGATCCGGCGCAAGGCCTCGTCGCGCTGGAGCGCCGCGCCGTTCTGCGAACGATCGGCAAGACCCGTGACACGCCGCCCGGATTCGTTTTTCAGCAGCCTGCTAAACTCGGGCCATGGCCGAAGAGATTCGGTGCATGGTCTGTTCCCGGCAGCTCGTCGCCAACCCTCTCTTCCCCGACGTGCTCGCCGCGTGCCCGATGTGCGGCCGCCTCTTTTGCCGCGATTGCGCGGTGAAACGGGGCGGCCGCGAATTTTGCGGCAGCCGCTGCGGCGACACGTTCTTCTTCGCGGGGGAGGAAGGAGACTCGGAGCTTGCCGACGAGTAGTCCGGATCATCGTCGCCGAGGCGGGCTTTCGCGGCATCCGGCGGAAAAGCTCCGCGACGACGCCGGAGTCGTTCCCGGATGACGCGGGCTGACGGTCGGATCCGGTTCGCGCGGTTCTTCTGGAGGGATCCGAACACCCAGTTCCTCGCTCTCGCCGTGCTCGTCGGAGTGCTCGGCGCCGCCGGCGCGATCGTGTTCCGCACCGCCACGATCTGGCTGACGTCGCACCTGCTCGGGAGCCCCGACGTCGTGTCCGGAGCGAGCCGGCTGCCGTACTGGAGGCGGCTCCTGATCCCGGCGGCGGGAGGTCTCGCGGGCGGCGTCATCGCCCGCCTGTTCGTCCGCACCGGGGGAACGATGGGGATCGCCCAGATCATGGAGGTCGTCGCCGTCGGCAGGCGGACCGTGCGTTTCCGGCAGTCGCTCGCGCGCACGGCGTCCTCCGCGATCGTGATCTCGAGCGGCGGCTCCGAGGGACGCGAGGGCCCGATCATCCAGATGGGCGCGGCGTTCGCCTCGGTCGTCGCGCGCGCGATCAAGGTCTCGCCGGAGCGCGCGCGCGTCCTCGTCGCCTGCGGCATGGCGGCCGGCGTCGCCGGCGCGTACAACACGCCGATCTCGGCGACCCTCTTCGTCGTCGAGCTCGTGATGGGATCCTTCACGTTCGCGGTGTTCGGACCCGCGATCGTATCGGCGTTCGTGTCGGCGCTCCTGACGCGCGCGGTCCTGGGGAACGCGCCGCTCTACCACGTCACCGCGTTCGAGCTCGGGTCGCTACCGCAGACCGCTCCCTTCCTGGTCCTCGGGCTTGTGGCGGGGCTCGGCTCCGTGCTCTTCATGCGGACGATCCGCCTCTCGAAGAAGCTGTTCCACCAGCTCGGATGGAAGGACGAGTGGCGGATGACGGTCGGGGGCCTCGGGGTCGGGGCGCTCGCTTTCGCGTTCCCCGAGGTCTGGGGGAACGGCTTCGAGGGGACGAATCACCTGTTGAGCGCCCGCCCGGTCCTCTGGTTCTTCGTGGCGATCTTCGCGGCGAAGATCCTCGCGACGGCCTTCACGATCGGCTCCGGCGGCGTCGGCGGGGTCTTCACCCCGGCGCTCATGACCGGCGCCGCGCTCGGAGGATCGGTCGGGATCGTCGTGGCGCGCCTCTTCCCGCACCTGGCGTCCCCGATCTCCAGCTACGCCCTTCTCGGCATGGGGGGGCTGCTCGCGGGGACGACGCGGGCCCCGTTCCTCTCGATCATCATGATGGTCGAGCTGACCCAGAACGAGGACCTCCTCCTCCCGATGATGATCGTCGCCCTGCTCGCGATCTCCGGCGCAAAGCTGTTCGAGCGTGAGTCCGTCTACGTCGAGGAGCTCCGGGAGTCGGGTGTCGAGTGGAACGAGACTCCCGAGTCGAGCGCGCTCGCGAGCCTCCGTGTGCGCGACATCCTCCGCAGCGACGTCGAGCTCATTCCGCAGACGATGAGGCTCCCGGAGGTGATGAAGGCGTTCCTCCAGACGCGCGTCTACTATTTCTTCGTCGGGGACGCCGGCGGGAGGCTCCTCGGTGTCATCGACCTCCACGACCTCAAGGACGTCCTCGGCGATCCCGAGCTCGCCGACTCGTCGGTCGCCAACCTCATCATCGCCGGCGACATCGTTCGGGAGATCCCGTCCGTCACACCGGAGGAGTCGCTCGCCTCGGTCAACGAGAAGCTCTGGCTGAGGGACCTCGGCTGGCTCCCGGTCGTCGAATCACCCGAGAGCCGCAAGTTCCTCGGCATGGTGACGCGGCGCGACGTGCTCGGCGCTTTCGAGCGGGAGTCCCTCCGGCAGAGCCATCTCTTCGCGCGGGTCTCGCGGACGCGGCTCGAAGGAGGCACGGAGGTCGACTACTTCGAGCTTCCCGAGCAGCACCGGCTCTCGCAGCTCGACGTGCCGGCCGATCTCGTCGGCGAAACCGTCGGGGAAACGGCGCTGCGGAGCCGCTACGGCATCACGATCCTCGCCATCAAGCGGCTCGACCGCGACGGACTGGAGCGCCGCTTCGTGCCGGCCGCGACGGACCGGCTCGAGCGGGGCGACCGGCTCGTCGTCCTCGCGACGGACGAGGGGATCACGCGTTTCTCGCAGCGGTCCGACGGCTCGTCGGCGCCGGAAGCGTCGGCGTAGGACGGCGCGGCCCGGGGCAAGCGGTCGGACCGGCGTGCTTGACCTGCGCTACGCCGTCGCGTATCGTTCGGCTTCTTCCGCGGGGCTGTAGTTCAGTTTGGTTAGAACGCCGGCCTGTCACGCCGGAGGTCGCGGGTTCGAGCCCCGTCGGCCCCGCCAAAACCTGCTGCGCAGGCGCTGCGCTTCTTCACTTCGTTTCGAGTGCTCGCGCGTCGAGGCCGATGGCCTCGACAGTTTTGGCGAACGTTTAACCTGGGGGAAGCATCCCCCAAGCCCCCTCCGCAGCCGAGATCGGTGTTCCGAGCGCACTGGCGTGCGCAGGCGCCCTCAACGCAACCCGAAGAGGATCGTCGTCGTCTTCTTGACGCGCCTCCGGCCT
>DATFVB010000021.1 GCA_035260525.1 Thermoanaerobaculia bacterium | reverse complement strand
AGTGCCTCCACCGGTTCCCGCCGTCCTCGGAAATCCAGAGCCCTCCGTCGTCTCCCGCGATCGCGTGCTTCGTGTTGACGGGATCGATCCAGATGTCGTGCCAGTCGCCGTGGCCGCCCCCTCCGGTGTAGGAGAAGCTCTTGCCCCCGTCCTCGCTCACGATGAGCCCGCCACCCGGCTTGAAGACGCGGTCGGCGTTGGTCGGATCGACGACGAGCCGGCCGAAGTAGAAGGGCCGCCAGACCATGTTCTGGCTGTGGTCGCGCGCCTCCCACGTCTTTCCGCCGTCGGAGGAACGATAGAGCGCGGAGTGGACCGATTCGATCAGCGTGTAGACGACCTTGCCGTCCGACGGCGCGATCACCGTCTCCACGCGCCCCCAGGGTTTGGCCGGGAGCCCGGCGCTGGTCTTCGCGGTGAGCTCGGTCCAGCTCTTGCCGCCGTCCTCCGACCGGAACAGCCCGCTGCCGCTCGGCGCGTCGGGGCCGTCGCCGCCGGAGCGGAACGTCCATCCCTTCCGTCGGAAGTCCCACATGCCCGCCATGAGCACGTCGGGATTCTGCGGGTCCATCGTCACCGAGGAGCAGCCGGTCGAAAGATTCGCGCCCTTGAGCACGAGGCTCCAGTGGTTTCCGCCGTCGGTCGTCTTGTAGAGGCCGCGATCGGCGCTGTCGCTCCAGAGCCGGCCGGGGACGCACGCGTACACCGTGTCGCTCTGCTTCGGATGCACGAGCACGCGGACGATGTGCTCGGAGCTCGGGAGTCCCATGTTCTTCCACGTCTCGCCGCCGTCGGTCGACTTGTAGATCCCGTCGCCGACCGAGACGGAGTTGCGCATCCACGACTCGCCGGTTCCGACCCAGATCGTCTTCGGGTTGGAGGGGTCGATCGTGATCGCGCCGATCGACTGCACCGGCTGCTTGTCGAACACCGGCTTGAAAGTCGTGCCGCCGTCGAAAGACCGCCAGACGCCGCCGCTCGCGGCGCCGACGAACACCGTCGTCTTGCCGCCGTCGGTGCGGGCCGCGACCGCGGCGACGCGGCCGCTCATCGCCGCGGACCCGATGTTGCGCGCGCCGAGGCCGGAGATCGTGCCGGAGTCGAAGACGGGAGGACGCGCTCCGCCGGGAGCGGCCGGAGCGGTGACGGGGCCGACCGCGGCCGCATTCGGGGCCGCCTTGATCGATTGGACGATCGGCGTGCCGGCCGGCGGGAGATGGAACAAAGCGTCGTCGAGGTCGACGTTGGCCTCCGCGCGCTCGACGTTGTAGCGCTGCCGGCCGCCGCCCCCCTTCTGCCACTGCTCGATCGAGAACGGGAACCACACGCCGTCCACCGGCTGGTAGCTCCCGAGGTCGGTCTCTCTGACGTGCTCGACGCCGCGCACGCGGTTGACGGTCTCGAGATGGATCTCGAGGAAATAGTCGGGATCGAGAAAGACGTATTCGGTGTTGCCGCCTTTGAGGTTCACGCGGAGCTTCAGCGCCGGCGTTCCGTCGACGTCTTCCGTCCCGAGATACTCGACGGTGTGCCCTTTCTCCTTCCAGCCGACGAGCGGTCCTTCGATGTCGGCCTGCTCGGCGAGCTGCCGGGTCTCGTCGGCGGACTCCTTCTCGGCTTCCCGCCGGCCCTGGAACGGCTGGAGGTTCCAGCCGTCCTTGCCGTCGGTCGCCTCGACGGCCGTCAGGCCCTGCAGCGTGAACTCCGTCCGAAGCATTCCCGGACGCTTCTGCAGCTGGCCGAACGTCGCCTCGATCTGGTTGTCGCCGAAGGTGAACGAGGCCTTTCCGGTCAGTCGAAGGGAATGGATCGCCTTCAGCTTCGCTTCGCCGCCGCGGGCCTCGACGTTTTTCGCGACGATCTCGTCGACGGTGAGCGCCCTCGAAGGGGGCGCCGCCGCGGCGACGCCGCCGAGGATCAAGAGGGTCCCGAAGGCGAGGAGAAGACGGGCAGAGAAGCGCATGAAGAACCTCCACAAATCATTGAAAAAAAGGAGCGAAGCGGCAAGCCCGATTCCCGCGCTTCGCGCCGCCGGGGAATCGGGGAGACACACCGTTGCCTGATCGTGCACTGCTTTCCACTACGCAGGAGGCTGCGAAAGGTTTCCCGGCGCAGGAAGCGGCCGCGGCCGCCCGTCACCCGCCGAGGCGCTTGAGCTCCCTCCTGGCTTGCGCGTTTCCCGGATCGAGGCGAATCGCCTCGCGCAGCGCCGAGCGAGCCTCGTCCTTCTTTCCGATCCTTTCGAAGAGGAGGGCGAGCCGACACTCTGCGTCCGCCGGCGGAGGCGCTTCGGGTCGGGGCGGGCTCGCGAGGTACAGGCGAAAGTGCTCCACTCCCTCGTCGAGCTCCGTCCCGGAGAGGAGCGAGATCTCGCCGAGCTGGTAATGCGCGATCGGCCCCAGCTCGGCGTCGCCGACGAGTCCGCTCCAGAGCCGGCGCGCCTCTTCGAATTGGCTGCGCGCGAGCAGGACTTCGCCGAGACCCGCCCGCGCGTCCCCGTTCCCCGGTTCCCTCTCGAGGACGAGGCGGTACTCGGCCTCGGCGCGGGAATAGTCCTTCTCGTGGGCGTACAGCGCGCCGAGCGCCGCGTGTCCGCGCGCGGCGTCGATCCTCGCGATCGCTTCCGCCTCCTCCCGGGCGCGCGCGGCCCCTCCCCCCGCGATCCCGGGCGCCTCGAGGTAGTAGGTGAAGAGATCCATCCGCGCGTCGGCGTCTTCCGGAGCGAGGGCGACCGCCTTCTCGAAAGCGGCCCGGCACTTGCGAGCGAGCCGGATCTGCGCGAGGACCGACGCGGTGCGCGCCTTGCCCCCGTAGGCCTCGCCGGCGATGCGCCAGAGCGCCGCATCCTCCGGCGCGGCGCGAAGCGCGTCCTCGGCGATCGCGATCGCGCCTTCCCAGTCGCCGACACGCAACCGCGCCTCGGCGCGCTCCGCCGCCGGGGGCGCGGAGACCGCCGGCGCCGGAGCGCCGTCGCCGGAAGCCGGGCGCGCCGCCGCGAAGACCGCTGCCAGGAGCAGGAGAGAAGACGCCCAGGACCTCACGCTTCCTCCACCGATTGTCCGAGGACGGGAGGATTCTAGCCGAAGGCGCCGTCGAGGAACGCGCTGTCGCGGCGCGATAAGCTTCGTCCGATGTTCCTCGGCCATTACGCGGTCGGGTTCGGCGCGAAAACGGCGGCTCCGGAGGTCTCGCTCGGCACTCTCTTCCTCGCGGCCCAGCTCGCGGACCTCGTCTGGCCCGTGCTCGTGCTCGCCGGGATCGAGACTCTCGAGATTCGCGCAGGCGCCACTCCGGTCAACCCGCTCGTCTTCATCCGTTACCCCTGGTCCCACAGCCTCCTCGCGCTGCTCCTCTGGGGCGCGCTCTTCGGGCTCGTCTACCGCATGATCCGGAAGGCCCCGGCGCGCACCGCCGCGGTGCTTTTCGCCGTCGTCGTCAGCCACTGGGTTCTCGACGCGGTTTCGCACGGACCGGACGTGCCGCTGGGTCCCGCCGGCCCGTTCGTCGGCCTCGGTCTCTGGCGATCCCTACCGGCGACCGTCGCCGTCGAGCTCGCCCTGCTCGCGGGCGGCATCGCGCTCTACCTCCGGGCGACACGCCCGCGCGACCGCACGGGCACGGTCGCGCTCGCGGGCCTCGTCGTCTTCCTCCTTGCCGCCTATCTCGCCAGCATCTTCGGCCCGCCGCCGCCGAACCCCCGGGCGGTCGCGTACGGCGCGCTCGCAATGTGGGTGCTGGTGGCCTGGGGCTACTGGGTCGACCGACATCGGCAAGCGCGGCGATCGATCGAGCCGGGTGGGCGCGTACCGCCGGGCTCGCGCCTCACCGCGCTTTCGGGTGGATCCGAACTGAGGGGCTT
>DATFVB010000020.1 GCA_035260525.1 Thermoanaerobaculia bacterium | reverse complement strand
CCGCGGATCGCGCGCAGCACCGCCCGCTCCGCCACGCGGTGCCCTCCCCAGAAACGATTCACCCAGCGGATGTCGGCGAGCGACCGCTCGACCTCCTCCAGCGGGACGCCGATCTGATCGAGGAGCTCGCGCTGCGGCCGCCGCTGCGGCACGAGCAGGCTCACGAGAGCTTGCGGAGGACGAGCGCCGAGTTCTTCGAGCCGAACGCGATGCAGTTGCAGAGGGCCGTCTCGAAGCCGGCGGGCCGCGCGGCGTTGGCCACGTAGTCGAGATCGCATTGCGGATCCGCGGTCTCCAGGTTGATCGTCGGCGGGAGGAACCCGTCGCGCATCGCGAGCAGCGTGGCGGCGACGCCGGCCGCCCCGCAGGCGCCCTGGGGATGCCCGATCATCGACTTGACGGAAGAGCCGGGGAGGGAGAGCGCCGCCGCCCCGAAGGCCTTCTTGACCGCCCGCGTCTCGACCCGGTCGTTGAGCTCGGTCGACGTGCCGTGGTAGGCGAGATAGCCGATCTCTCCGGGCGAAAGCCGCGCCTCCTGCATCGCCAGCTCCATGGCCCGGGCCGGTTCGTCGCCCGACTCGTCGAGGCGGATCCGGTGGTGCGCGTCGCACGTGGCGCCATAGCCCCCGATCTCGCCGTAGATGCGCGCGCCGCGCGCCCGGGCCCGGTCGAGATCCTCCACCACGAACATCCACGATCCTTCGCCGAGGACGAACCCGTCGCGGTCGCCGGAAAAAGGACGGGACGCGGCTTCCGGACGGTGATCCCGCCGGGTCGAGACGACGCGCATCAGGATGAATCCCTCCATGATCCCGCGGACGATCGTCGCGTCCACTCCCCCGACGAGGAAGATCGACGCCTCGCCGTGCTTGATCGAGCGGAACGCGTATCCGAGCGCGTCGGTCGAGGAGGCGCAGCCGGTCGTGATCACGTGCGAGGCGCCGCGGAGGCCGAAACGCATCGAGAGCTCGGACGACATCGTCCCGATCGTTCCGGTCGAGATCGTGTGCGCCGACGCCTTTCGCTGCTGGCCCGTGTAGTAGAGGTGGTACATCCGCTCGGCGAATTCGATCGCGCCCCCGCCGGTGCCGAGGATCACGTTGAGCTCCCGGGACTCTTCGAGCGTGAGACGGCTCCAGTCGATCCCCGCGTCCTCGAGCGCTTCGGTCGAGGCGGCGATCGCCATCGGGACCGCGCGGGAGAGCCGGGCGACCTCCTTGGCGGGAAGGTGCTCGGTCGGATCGAAGTCCTTCACCTCCGCGGCGATCGTCACCGGGAGACCCTCGGGATCGAAGAGGGATACCTTCCCGACGCCCGACCGGCCGCCGCGGATCGCTCCGGCGAAGCTTTCGCGGCCGATCCCGTTCGGCGAAACGCATCCCATCCCCGTCACGACCGCGCGATGCGCCAAGAATCCCCCTCCGCTTCCGATTGTTTCACGCGTCGCGCCCGCCCGGGCACGCGTTCAGAAATGTCTCACCGGGCACGTGTTCCGGAACGGCCCCGGCCCGGCACGGCGTTCGAACGAGACGTGCCGCGGCCGCGGGCTCAGAAGCCCCTTTCCTCGCCCGGGAACCTCGTGAGCGGCAGGCAGCGCATCGGCGCGCCGCTTTCCCACGCGCCTCCCTCGGCCGGAAGGACGAGGAGCGCGTTGCGGCGCCCCTGCGCGCGGATGTCGTGGCTTCCGTGCGACGCGACGGGAGCGACGACGAGGTCTCCACCGCGGGCCGAGAGCACGGCGTCGCGGTAGATCTCTCGTCCCGGCTTCGTCCGGAGGGGAGCATCGAGCTTCGCGACGACGAACCGGTCTTCGCGGATCCCTTCGAAGCGGTCGAGAGCGGCCTCGACGAAGATCGCGAACGTGGTGAGCGCCGAGACCGGGTTTCCGGGGAGCCCGAACCAGAAGCCTCCGCCGCGCCGTCCGAAGGCGATCGGCTTGCCCGGCTTGACGGCGACGCCATGGAAGAGGATCTCGAAGCCGGACCGCTCGGCGGCTTCGATCGTTCGGTCGTAGTCGCCCGCGGAGACGCCGCCGGTGGTGAGCACGAGATCCGCCCCGCGCGCGGCGTCGAAGAAGCGGACGAGGAGGTCGACGTCGTCGGGCACGGCCGCCGCGGACTCGGCCGCGATGCCGCGCCGCGCGAGCGCCGCCGCGAGCGCCGGACCGTTGCCGTTCCGGATCTGCCCCGGAGACGGGATGCTCCCCGGATCGACGATCTCGGCGCCCGTCGCGGCGACGAGGACGCGCGGCCGGCGCGCGACCTCGAGCGGATCGGCGCCGACGGTCGCCGCGAGGAGGACGGCGCCCGGCGTCATCCTTTCGCCGGCGCGCAGGAGGACTTCGCCCCGCCGGAACACCTCGCCGCGGCGCCGGACGTGGATCCCCGCCACGGCAGGCCTTCGCGCTCCGACGCGTCCGCCGGAGACTTCCGCTTCCTCGACGGGGACGATCGCGTCGGTGCCCGGCGGCACGGGCGCGCCGGTCATCACGCGCGCGGCTTCTCCCGGCTCGAGGGCGGCCGGAGGGACCGAGCCGGCGGCGATCGTCCCGCGCCGCTCGCGCCAGGGCGGCGCGATGCCGCGCACCGCGTAGCCGTCCATCGCCGTCGTGTCGAAGGCGGGATAATCGTCGTCGGCGGCGACGTCGCGGGCGAGAATGCGTCCGCCGGAAGCCGCCACCCGGATCGGTTCCGGACCGATCGGCTCGACTTCCCGCTCGATGCGATTCAGGGCTTCCGCGACCGTGAGCACGGCGGAATCTTATAGAATCGGCCTGCGTTCGCCATGAGCTCGAAATTCCAGTACCGGGGAGACCTCTCGGCGACGCCGCTGCCGAAGGTGCTCGCGACGATTCACCGTTACCAGGTTCCCGGCGTGATCACCGCCCGCCAGGCCGAGGCCGTCAAGAAGATCTTCCTCGACGACGGGAAGGTCGTCTTCGCCACATCGAACGACATGGACGATGCCCTCGGCGAGTTCCTCGTCCGGCGCAAGCTGCTGGCGCCCGCGCAGCTCGAGGAATCGGGAGCGCGGCTCGAGGGAAGCGGCAAGCGCCAGGGCGAGGTGCTGGTCGAAATGGGAGTGTTGACGCCTTCGGAGATGGCCGCCGCCGTGGTCGCCCAGGTGTCCGCGATCCTCTGGTCCGTGTTCGACTGGGAGTCGGGGGAGATCGCGTTCGAGGTCGGCCGCTTCCGCACCGAAGAGAAGATCCAGATGGACCTTCCGATCGACCGCGCCATCCGCGAAGGGCTGATGAAGGCCGCGAATCCGAAATCGCTCGTCAAGCGGCTCGGCCCGTCCTGGACGATCCTCGAGAGGGTCCCCGCGCCCGCTCCCGCGGCGGAGCTGTCCGACGACGAGAAGAAGTTCCTCTCTGTCGTCGACGGCCGGACGCCGTTCGTGGATCTCTGCCGCAAGGGGCCGGGGGACGCGGCGACGAACGCCCGCCTTCTCTTCCTCTTCTTCAGCCTCGACCTGATCCGGCGGAAAGCCGAGCCTTCCCTCAAGAAGCTCCACTGGCGCACGCATCCGGGCGGCGGCGCCGCCGAAGGATAATGACGACATGCCGCTCTACGAATATCGCTGCGACCGCTGCCGCAAGAAGACCGAGGTGATCCAGAGCTTCAGCGAGAAGCCGCTGAGGATCTGCCCGCATTGCGGCGAGCGGGCGCTGAAGAAGCTCTTCTCCGCGCCGGCCATCCAGTTCAAGGGCACGGGCTGGTACGTCACCGACTACGCCGGAAAGAAAGGCTCGGATCGCGGCGGCGAATCGAGCGAAAGCGCCTCCGAGAAGGAGGACAAGGCCGGTAAGGCCGCCGAAAAGAAGAGCGAGAAACCGCCGAAATCGGAGAAGCCGGCGCGCAAGGGCGGGAAAAAGGAAGGTTAGTGTCCCGTCCCGGAAATAACTTCAGCGTCGCGCCTGCGGCTTGCGGACGAGGGCCAGACGCGTCGCGGGAGCAGATGCCGTTTGCATCGGGCCCGCGACGCAACGCCGCCATCGTTCGCAATGTGCTGGCGCCCTTCGGGTTCGGGCGGCGCGGGGCAATCTGCGGCGCCGCCGCGACTCGACGATGGCAACGCATCGCCATCGTCGCGGCGACTGGCAGCTTACCCCGCGGCGCTCCGAACGACGCTAAAGCTATTTCCGGGACGGGACACTAGCCGCCCCGCTTCGCCAGTCCGAGTCCGATCGCCGCCGCGCCGGCGAGGCTCGCGAGCGCTCCCGCGATTCCGCCCGGCACCTTTTCCCGCCAGACGATCCGATGGGTTCCGGCCGGCACCCGCAGGGCCGAGAGCGCGACGCGCTCGGGGACTACCGCGGCGGGCGTCCCGTCGATGCGGACGTCCCGGAACTTCCACCAGCCCCGCGTGACCCGCAGCCAGCATCCGGTCGGGCAGGCGGCCGCCGCGTCGAACCCGTTCTCCCGTTCCGAATACGAAAGGATGCGTCCCGGAGCGTCGGTTCCCTCCCGGCTCTTTCCGGTTTCGAGGATGGCCGTCGAAGGAGGAATTGCGGCGGAGCGGACGTTCGATTCCGCGGACGCGGCCGTCGGAAGCTCCTTCCACGCCGAAGCGACGGAGACGCGCGGGACGGCGTCCGGAACCTCGTCGACGACGACGTCTCCCGCGGATGCGGCGGCCACCGTGCCGGGGAGCGCCGGGGCGTCCGGGAAGCGAACGATCCAGCGGATCGAGAATCCCGCGAGATACCGGGCGACGTCTCCGGGCGACCGGCCGAGAACGTCGAAGAGATCGCGCCGGACGAACGCGTGGCCCGCGAGATCGGACGCGTCCGGGTCGCTGTTGAGCACGGACGGCCGTCCCCAGAGGGAGCCGGCGAAGGCGCGCAGCGCGATCTCGGGCGGGCGATCGCCGCGGCGGCCCCGCTCCGCGTCGCGCGATCCCGCGATCGGGAAATACATCGCCTGGGGGACGAACGAGAAGCGCGTCTCCGGATCGAGCGCGCGGAGCGCCGTGATCGCCGGCGGCGGATCGAGCACGTCGCTCTCCGGCGCGGTCGCGACGATGCGGCGGGTCGCGAGCGTCAGGTCCGCCGCGATCAGGAGGAGCGCGGCCGCGGACAGGAATCGCCGGCGGGGCGCGGCCAGCAGCAGCGCCGCGGCCGCGGCGAGCGCCCAGTGGAGCGACGCGGCGAAGAGGGCGCGCGGGACGCCGCTGGCGACCGTCGCGGCCGACGCTCGCCCGTCGCGCGTCCAGGCGAGCACCGCGTGCGCCACACCGCCGCGCGCCGTCCAGGCGAGGAGTCCCGCGAGGGCAAGTGCCGCGGCGGCGCCGCCGAGAACGAGCCCGAAACGGCGGCCGCCGCGAGCGGCGTCCCACCCCCGAGCCGCCCAGAGCGCGATCACGAGCGTCGCGCCCAGAGCGAGCTTCTCGGGATAGCGGAGAGCGATCCGGGTCGGCGTGGAGAGCAGCCGCTCCGGGACGAACACCGCCGCCGACGCGAGGAGGACGCTCACCCAGAAAAGAACGCGCAGCGCGGCGGCGCGGCGGCGGCCCTCGAAACGTACGGAAGGAAGGAGCATCGCGCCCGCCGCGAACGCGCCGGCGAAGAGCGTCGCGAAGTACCCGCTCGGCCGCCCGTCGAAGAACCTGCCGCCCCACGTCTTCCAGGGAGAAAACGCCGTCGGATCGCCGAACGGGTAGGGTACGACCCACTCGAGGAGCCGGGCCGGTGAGAGCGACCACTGGAGCGTGGCGAGCAGCCGGAACCGCACCTGGGCCCGGAACGTCCCGGGGAGGTAGAGAAACATCGGCAGGAGCTGGATTCCTGCCGCGACGATCGCGACCGCGCACGCGGCCGCGGCGAGGAGCCCGGCCCGCGCGCGCTTTCCCGGTTCCGCGGCGGCCGCGAAGACGAAGACGGCGAGCGTCGCGAGCCCGAGCGTGAACGGCTCGCCGGCGAGGACGTCGAGCGCGAGAAGCGCCGCGACCGCCGCCGCGCGGCGGATGTCGGGACGCGCGGCGAGGCGCTCTCCCGCGAGGGCCGCCCAGGGAAGGAGCGCGGCGCCGGGGAGCATGTTCGAGAACAGGATCGTCGAGAGGACCGGGCCGGAGAAGCCGTACGCGGCCGCCGCCGCGAGCCCGGCGCCCTCCGAAACGCCGAGAGCTCGCGCGAGACGCATCGCGCCCCATCCGGCGAGGAAAACGTGCGCGACGAGGTACAGCTTGAATCCCGGGGCGAACGGGAGCGCGGCCGCCAGGATTCGAAGGGGATAGAAAACGCCCGCGTTCGGGTTCGGGAGCAGCGGCTTTCCTCCGGAGACCTGGCCGAACCAGAGCGGCAGTTGCCCCGATGCCCACGCGCGGTGGACCGCGCTCTCGAGCGGCAAAAAATAGCTGTTGACGTCGCGGCCGTAGATCATCACCGGCAGGAAGAGGAGGTCCGCGAAGACGAGGACGACGAGCCCGAGCCAGAGAACCGCCGGGTCGATCCGTTTCATCGCGGCGATCGTATGCGAAGCCGCGCGATAATTCGGTCGTGGAACCGTTCCACCGGGAATCGTGGGACCCCCGCGACGGGGAGATGAGCGAGCGCCGGCTGCGGCGAGCCATGGAGCTCGAGGGATACGAGGTCGCCGTCTACGCCTACCGTCCGGGGACGGTGTTCGACGGGCACGCCCACGCCGAGGAGAAGTGCGACGCGGTCGTCGAAGGCACGCTCCGCATCGAGATCGAGAGAGGGCCCGCCTTCGATCTGCGCGCCGGAGACCGGCTCTACCTTCCCGCCGGCACGCGCCACCGGGCCGAAGTGATCGGCTCCGCGACCGTCATCTCGCTGGATGGGACTCGCCGGTAACGCATCGCCGCGCGAGTTTATGGATCAACGGGTCAGCGTCGCCAGATACTCCCGGAAGGGCGCGCCGAGGTCCTCGCGCTTCAACGCGAGCTCGACCGTCGCCTTCAGGAAGCCGAGCTTGTCGCCCGCGTCGTAGCGCTTTCCCTCGAAGGCGTATCCGTCGATCGGCCGGCGGCCGAGGAGCGTCTTGAGCGCGTCGGTGATCTGGATCTCGCCCCGATGGTCGGGCGGCGTGCTCGCGAGGATCTCGAAGATGTCAGGCGTGAGGATGTAGCGGCCGATGATCGCGTGGTTGGAAGGCGCCTGCTCCGGCGCGGGCTTCTCGACCATGCCGGTGACCTCCGTCAGCCGGTCGTCGATCTTGCGTCCCGACACGATGCCGTACATCGCGGTGTCCTGGCGAGGCACCTCGCAAAGGGCGAGGACGGGATTGCCGCGGCCCTCGAAGACTTCGATCATCTGGCGCAGGGCGGGGCGCTCGGCGTCGATCACGTCGTCGGCGAGCAGAACGGCGAACGGCTCGTTGCCGACGATCTGGCGCGCCTGGAGAATCGCGTGACCGAGGCCGAGCGCCTGCTTCTGCCGGACGTAGGCGACCTCGATCATCTGAGAGATCTCCTGCACCTCGGCGAGGAGGTCCTCCTTGCCGCGCACGCCGAGCAGGGCCTCGAGCTCGAACGAGACGTCGAAGTGATCCTCGATCGCGTTCTTGCCGCGTCCCGTGACGAGCAGGATCTGGTCGAGGCCCGAGTCGCGCGCCTCCTCGACCGCGTACTGCACGAGGGGCTTGTCGACAAGCGGCAGCATCTCCTTCGGGAGTGCCTTCGTGGCGGGAAGGAACCGCGTGCCGAGACCGGCGACGGGGAACACGGCTTTGCGGATCGTGCGCTGCATGGCGGCGAGAATAGCAAAGGCCGGGCCACGCGGCCGTCCGCGCGCTGCGGGCGGACGTTTTCGCGTCCGGGCGAACGATCCGGGTTAAGATGACACTGGTGATCCGCCGCGTCATTCTCTTCCTCGGCCTCCTCGCCTGGGCGGCCGGAGCCCGGGCCGGCTGGGTGCGCATTCCGGTGCTCGGCGCGGACGTCACCGCGATCGCGAGCGATCCCTTCCGTTCCGATTCCGTGTTCTGCGGGACCTCGCGCGGCAACGTCTACCACTCGTCCGACGGGGGCCGGTCGTGGGGCGCGACCCGCCCGGGCAATCAGTTCCCGGGCTACGTCGTTTCGACGCTGAAGACGGACGTCCGGACGCCCGGCCGTCTCTGGGCCGCCCTCTCCGGGACGGGGCGCGGCGCGCTGCTGGCCGTCTCGGACGACGACGGCGCGGACTGGACGATCCTCGCCCGGTGGGACCGTGCGGTGGACGCCCGCGCCTTCGCGCAATCTCCGCTCGACCCGCAGTGGCTCGCGTGCGGCGGCGACGACGGCGTCTTCCTGTCGCGCGACGGGGGGCGCTCGTGGACGCCGAGCGGCGAAGGGGTCGCGGGCCTCGCCCTCGTGCAGTCGCTCGCGTTCGATCCCGCGGATCGCGCCACACTCTACGCCGGCACCTATCGCCAGGCGTTCCGGACCCGCGACGCGGGGGAGACCTGGGCGCGGATCGCCAACGGGATGGTGCTCGACGCGACGGTGTACTCCTTCGACTTCGACCCGCACGACGCCTCGCGGGTCTGGGTCTCGACCTGCGGGTGGGTGTACCGCTCCGACGACGGCGGAGATCGCTGGACCCGGTTCACGACCGGCTTCACGAACCGCCGCACGCCGGTCGTCCATCTCGACCCGAAGGCGCCCAACGTCCTGTACGCGGGGACCGTCGGCGGTCTTCACCGCTCCGACGACGGCGGCAAGACCTGGAACCGGATCTCGCGCGAGACGCTGGACGTCTCGGCGCTCGAGGTCGACCCCCGCAGCGGCTGCCTCTATCTCGGATCGCTGGGAGAAGGGATGTTCTATTCCGACGATCGCGGCGCGACGATCGTCCCCGCCTCGGATGGCCTCGACGAGGCGCGCGTCCCGGCGATCGCCCCGGATCCCGCCGATCCTTCGCGCGTGCTCTTCCTCCGCGCCTACGGCGGCGTCGAGTCGGGGGTGTGGGAAACGGCCGCGGGCGCATCCCACCAGATCTCTTCGGACTCGCCTCCGGGCGCGTTCGCGCTCGCCGCCGCGACGATCGCGGGCCGGACCGTCTGGCTGACGGCCTCGGCGTCGAGCCTCCTCGTGTCCACCGACTCCGCCCGCCGTTTCTTTCCCGCGGCGCGGCCGCCCGAGGGCCGGATCCTGAAGGTCTTCGGAGATCCTCTCCCGGCGCCGATCGTCGTCACCGAAAGGGGCGCGTGGACGACGGCCGACGGCGCGACGTGGAGGAAGATCGACACGATCAGCGGGACGCCCGTGGACGCCTCGCTCGTCTCCGACGCGACCGGCCGCACGGAGCTCGAGGTCCGCACGACGTCGGCGCGGTTCCGCGGGACCACGCTCTTCGAGGTGAGCCGCCGGCCTCTTCTCTCCGGCGGGATGTACCGGAAGACCGACCCGGCGGCTGCCGCGCACCCGTTTTTCCGGTACGACGTGCGCGACAGCCGCCTCGTCATTCGCCGCGGGACGGAGTCCGCCGCGCTCGAGCTGCCCCGAGGGGAGCTCCGGGTCACCGACGCGATCATCGCGGGAGACGGAAGCCTGTACGTGTCGACGATGGGGGACGGCGTATTCCGTTACACACCGGACAACGTGCCGGAGACCGCCGCGGGGTCGTCGGCGGGCTCCGCAAAATTTCGATAGCTCACCTTCCGGTTTACCGGTTACCTTGGAAACTCCAGGCACGCCGTGGCGTCACTCGAAGTCTCCTCCGCGTTGGCTCTTCCGTCGGCCGCTTCCTTCGCGGTCGGCGTGGCCGTCGATCCGCTCTTTGCGACGGAGCTGTTTCGAATCGGTCGCTGGCGCTGCGTGGTGGGTCCGTCGGAATCGACCGCGATCCAGGCGCAGCGCTGGCCCATGATCTCGTTCACGCACGCCGGAGCGTTCGTCGTTCATTCGGGCGGCCGCTCGGCCGTGATCGACCCGACGTGCACGCTGCTGATCAACCCCGGCGCGCCGTACCGCATGAGCCGCCATTTCGGCGAGCGTTCCCACGGCGCCTACGTGCTCGTGCGCCCCGACGTCTTCGCCGACGTCGCCCGAACGGCGAGCGAAGCGCGCGCGGAGGGCTTCGCCGGAATCGAAGGGCCGAGCTCGACGCGGAGCTATCTCCTCCAACGCTCGCTCCTCGACCGGATACGCTCGGTACCCGGCCCGGACGCTCTCGAGGTCGACGAGATGGCGATGGCCCTCGTCGAAGCCGCGTTCCGGCCGAGGGGGCGCGCCGATTCCGAGGTGACTCCCCGTCAACGCGCGCGGATCGATCGGGCGCGGGCCTTGATCCTCGAAAACCTGTCGGCGCCGCTGAAGCTCGACGACGTCGCCCGCGGGATCGCGCTGTCCCCGTTCCATCTCTGCCGCCTGTTCCGCCGCTCGACCGGCCGGACGCTCCACCGGTACCGTACGGCGCTTCGCCTGAGGATCGCGCTCGAACGCATCGCGGACCCGGGGATCGACCTCGCCGCCCTCTCGCTCGAGCTCGGATACTCGAGCCACAGCCATTTCACGGCGGCGTTCCGGAAGGAATTCGGCGTCAGCCCGTCGAAGATCCGCGGCCGCGGGAACGCCGAGCGGCTTCGGGCCCTCATCCGGGAATGGGACGCCGGTCCGGCTTTTCCCTGCCGTGAGCCGCCGGAGCCGTCACGGAAAAAGGAATCCGGTCAGCTTTCGTCGACCTGATTCGGCAGCTCGTTGGCGTCCTTCACGCCGCGCGGAAAATGCGCCTCGAGGGCCTCGCCGAGCTTCTCGATCGTCGCGACGATTCCGCCGGTGAAGTCTCCCTCGCCGAAGAGACGGGTCATCTCGGCGGCGGCGCTCTTCCAGAAGTGCTCGCCGCACCGGTCGTGGATGCCCGAGTCGCCGAGGATCGCGAAGTTCCTCGACCGCGGGGCCACGAAGATCAGAACGCCGTTCTTCTGGGCGGTCCTCGTCATCCCGAGCTTCTCGAAGATCTTCTTCGCGGCGGCGATCGGATCGCGGACGGCGCGGTGATGGACGTGGACCCGGATCTCGCCCGAGCTTCTCGCCTCCGCCGCGGCGATCGCCGAGACGATTCGGTCGTGATCGACGTTGGACAAAAAGCTCTTCATCGCAAGCTCCTCACCAGTTCCCGGAGGCCCCGCCGCCCCCGAAGGACCCTCCGCCCCCCGAGAACCCTCCTCCTCCGCCGCCCCATCCTCCGCCGCCGAAGCCGCCGCCGCCCCATCCGCCGGTCCACCACCCTCCGCCGCCGTACGTCCGCCAGCCGCGGCGCCGGAAGAAGAGCGGGAACCCGAAGAAGAGGGCCAGGACGATCGCCGTGATGCATCCCTGGGGAATCCCCTTCGACGGCGCCGCGCTCCGGCCCGTCGCTTTGTATTCGCCGCGCGTCGCCTGGATCATCGCGTCGATCGCGGCGTCGATCCCGGCGGCGTATCGGCCGGCCCGGAACTCGGGAGCGAGGCGATCCTGCAGGATGTCCTTGCAGACGGCGTCGGGGAGCGCGCCCTCGAGGCCGTAACCGACCTCGATGCGCGAGAGGCGCTCCTTGACGAAGATGAAGAGGACGGCGCCGTTGTCGAGCTTCTTCCGGCCGACACGCCAGGCCTGCGCCGTGCGGACCGTGAAATCCTCGAGCGAAGGCTCCGGCAACTCCGGGAAGATCGCGACGACGATCTGGGTCGACGTCTGCTCGTCGAGATCGCGGAGCTTGGCGTCGATGCGCGACGCGTCGCCGGCGGACACGAGCGCGGCGCCGTCGTTGAAGTAGTGAGCCGGGGGAGGAGGGATCGCGACGTCGCCGCGCGCCGGAACGGCCGCGAGAAGCGCCGCGGCGAGCGCGAGCGCCAGGGCCACGGCGCTCGCCGCGGCGAGCGCGCCCCGGCGGGCGCGCCGTCTTTCGCCGGTCACGAATCTCCTCCGCGAGCCCCGAGACGCCGGATCAGTGGGTCGTCGCCGGCGCCGTCGTCGGAGCGGTCCCGGTCCCGAAGTTGAAATTCACCTTCGGAGCGGTCTCCGCGCCGGGCTGCGCGTGGAAGTACGACTTTTCCTTGAACCGCGGGAAGAACCCCGCGATCATGTTCGTCGGGAACGAGTGGTAGCTCGTGTTGAAATCCTGCGCCACCTCGTTGTAGCGCATCCGTTCGACCGTGATGCGGTTCTCGGTCCCTTCGAGCTGGGCCTGCAGGTCGCGGAAGTTCTGTGTCGCCTTGAGCTCGGGATAGCGCTCGACGACCACCATCAGGCGGGAAAGGGCGGACGTGAGCTGCCCCTGCGCCTGCTCGAACTTCTGGAATGCCTGAGGGTCGTTGACGAGCTCGGGCGTGGCCTGGATCGACGTCGCCCTCGAACGGGCCTCGACCACGCTCTCGAGGGTCGATTTCTCGAAATTGGCCGCTCCCTGGACCGTCGCGACGAGGTTCGGAATCAGGTCTGACCGGCGCTGGTAGACGTTTTCGACCTGTCCCCACTGCTGGTTGACCGCCTCGTTCTTCCTGTTCAAGGTGTTGTACGTGCCGGCAAACGAGAGGCCGACGATCACGATGAGGATGAGCACGATGGCCGCGCATCCGAGCCCGAGTTTTCCCATTTCGTTCCTCCGTCGCCCTATTCTACGTAAACGGGGAGGGGGTGTCTTACGTATCTACGGGCAGATCTCCTCCTTCCCGGCCGCGCGAAGAGCGCGGCCGTCCTTTTTGCTGGCGCGGCGATCCTCCTTCGCTCTCACGAGCTACGGAGGATATTCGTTCGAAGACAGTTCTTGCCGTTTCGAGCGTCTTCGCGGCCAGATCCGCCGAAGCCTTGGCGAAGGCGGATGCATCGAGCCGGGCGGGCGCGTGCGACCGGCCGCCCCGCGAAGCGGGAGCGTTGGCGAGTGGGGTGACGGCGGTCGCGTCGAGTCGCTCGTTCCGCCTGCTTGCGTGCGGGCGCTTACGAACGTGAGCGCGGAGTACGCCTTCCTGAGTGAAGCGAAGGACCCTGAGGAGTGGCCCCGCCGGATCGCTCCGGCGGGGCCTACAGAAAGAGAAAGAAAGACTCAGAAGCTCAAGCGAGCTCCGAACCGAAGCGTGCGGGGCGCCTGGATCTCGAAGATCTCGTTGGCGGTCGCGGATCCGGTGCAGACGTCGGCGTTGTCGCAGACCGCAAGTCCAGTGATCTGTTTCTGGAGGACCGTGTTCGAGTTCAACACGTTGAACACGTCGAGCGAGAGCGTGAGGTCGGCCTTCTGGAAGAGCGGGACGACCTTCTCGAGCCGCATGTCGAGCTCATAGAGATTCGCATTGCGGTGGTCGTCGGGGTTCCCGATGAGGACGCTGCGGGTGCCGAGTCCGTCACCGGGATTGACCTGGGCGTAGTACGGCAGCGGATACCCCTGGCGTCCGTACAAGTTGGCCGCGACGTTGAAGTTGAGCGGGAGCTGATAGAGACCGCTCACGTTGAACGCCCACTTGCTGTTGATGTAGACGTTCGAGAACGATCCGCTGTTGTTCGCGCCGCCGTACCACGCGATCGTGTCGTTCTCGCAGGAGGGGCCGAAGGTCGGGCTGACGACGTTGGTCGGATCCTGGCAGCCGCTCGAGCCGATCTTCTGCTTCCAGTTGTTCCAGGTGAACGAGCCGTGCGCCATCCAGCGGTTGGTCAGACGCTTGGTCAACTGGAGCTCGACGCTGTCGTAGCGGGTCTCGTAGCCGGGACGGTTTTCGAGGGTCTTGCCGTAGTTGCCGGTGTATCCATCGCCCGGGAGGTAGTAGACCGGCCCGGTCGTTCCAAGGGAGTGGCCTTGCCAGTCGACGGCGTCGTAGCCGGAGTTGAAAAGAGCGAAATCCGACTGAGAGATGCCGGTGTACGGCGTCCACGTGAAGTTCTTCCGGTTGCGGTGGGTGTAGGAGAGGGCGGCCACGAATTCCGGCGAGATCTGGTGGTCGATGCCGACCGAGAACTCGTCCGTGATCGGAGCCTTCAGGTTCGGGTCGATCTGGTTGACCGAGGCCGGGCTGTTCGGGTTGTTCGGGTCGACGCCGTAGGCGTAGTAGAAGCCCGCGAGGTCGCCGGGGCTCTTGATCTTGTGGTCTCCCCGGGCGAAGTACGCGTCGGACAGGTTGTAATAGAGGTAGGAGTATCCGAGCGGGTTGTTGAAGGCGATCGTGCCCTGGCCGAGCTGGTCGGCGTACCGGGCATACGATGCGCGGAGCAGGGTGCTCTTCTGGGCGCCGAGCGCGTACGTCAGTCCGACGCGGGGCTCCCAGTTTTTCCACTTGAAGTCGGTCTTCCCGCCGCCGTACGTCAGCGTCTGCAGGCACGGGTTCGTGTCGGAGGGAGCCGTCGACGTGTCGCACAGCACATTGTTCCAGGAGAGTCCCGGAGCGGTGCTGCCGAGGTTCTTGCCGTACTGCTCGTCGTACCGCACGCCGATGTTCATCGTGAGGTTCGAGACCGTCAGCGTATCCTGGAGGAAGCCGTCGTAATACTTCGTGTCGACGGCGATGATCTTCGGCCGGGTGAGCTTGGCGAGACCCAGGTTCTCTTCCGGAACCGCTCCGCTCGCGGGCCAGGTCGTGTTCGACTTCAGGTTCACGTTGCGGTATCCGAATCCGAACTTCAGCTCATGGCCGATGTTGCCGGTGTTGAAGAATCCGGAGAGGTTCGCGTTGACCTGGTGCTGCGGACGATACGTCGAATAGTAGACGAACGAGTTGTGCCAGACGCGCTGCGCGTCGCGGTACACGTCGACGTTCCCGCCCTCGGGAACGAATCCAAAGCCGCCGCCCACGTAGTTGTAGGAAGCGTCGACGACGAAGTTCGGCCCGAAGACCTGCGAGTCCTCACCCTTCCAGATCGTCGTCGGACCGGACTGGTCCCACGAGGTCGGCTGCGGGCGGGTCGGGCCCGAGTTGCGCCCGAACTTCAGCTTGTCGCCGCGGAAGTAGAACCCCGTCATCGAGTTCGACTCGATCGGCTGGATGTTCAACTTGCCGGCGAAGTTCTCGAG